>SGZG01000050.1 GCA_004214185.1 Flavobacteriales bacterium
CTTGTTGTTTCAATTGCACCACCTTTAGCAGTTACAGTAATTGTGTAAGTACCAACTTCAGCATACTTGTAAGAAGCAGTTTCACCAATGTTTGCACTTACAGCATCAGCACCAGCTACACCAGGATCAACATCAAAAGTAGTTGCAAAATCAGCAGTTGCCACAACATCAACTTGTTGAGAAATTGTTTCACTATTTGTGATAGCCACAACCAAATTTTGAGGAGCTTTAAAAGAAACTACTAAATCAACAGTAGCAGCAGTCTTTAATCCTCCCATTCCGTTAGCTATAATTCCAACTGTATGATTACCTTCAGTATAAGTGTGTTTAGTATGCTTTCCTATAGCAATTCCCGTAGCAGGATCGCTACCATCACCATAATCAACATCAAAACTAACAGCACCATCAGCAGTTGGTGTAATAGTTACAAGACCTGTGTTGTCTTGTGTTATGTTAAAAGTTGCATTTACATTCGTTGGAGCAACAATCCCGAAGTCTGTTTCTTCAAGAAAATCCTCCTTACAGCTAATAAATGCTGTAAAAACGAAAAGTAAAGTAAATAATTTATTTATTGTTTTCATATTTAATAATATTATAGATTAGTATCCTGGATTTTGAGTTAAACCTGAGATATCAATTTCAGTTTGTGGTATTGGGAAAACCTCATGTTTTCCAGCAACAAATCCTGAAATTTTACTAGCAGCTTGACCAGTTCTTACAAGATCAAAAAATCTATGACCTTCCATAGCAAACTCAAGCATTCTTTCGTCCCAAATTTCCTGAGTTAATGTTGCTCCAGTTGAACTTGACGCTTTGGAATTGTTTCCAAATGCTCTAGCTCTAACTTGATTTAATAAGTTCAAAGCTTTTGCATCGTCTGGAGTTGATTTTCTATTGTTAGCTTCAGCAGCCATAAGTAGAATATCAGAATATCTAATAACTCTATAGTTTGTTTCATGGTTTAATTCACCCTGTGCAGCAGTTCCACCAGCTCTTGGGATATATTTATGATTAAAATATCCTGTGTGCTCGTAACCAGTAGTGTATTCAGCACCAGTTTGATCAGCCCAATCTTGAATGTCTAAAATTGAAACATCTCTTCTTGAATCTCCATCTTCAAAAGCATCGTAAAGGGCTTGAGAAGGAACATTAAAGCTCCATCCTGAGGTATACACAGATCCGTTATATCCTCTTGGTCCATGGTGAATAATTCCAAAGTTTCCTTCACCACCTTGAGGGAATCCCCAATCCCACCAGTTTGAGTTCTTTACGTGTTGAACTTCAAATACTGATTCAGGACCATTTTCACCTGAAGGTAAAAATACATTTGCAAGGTTAGGAACTAGAGTGTAAACACCAATTAATGGATCTAAAATACTTGCAGCCTCATCAAATTTATCTTGGTATAAGTAAACTTTTCCAAGTAAAGCATGAGCAGTAAAGGAAGTAGCTCTTCCATCTGTGCTTTTTGCTGCAGGTAGTGCAGCAATAGCAGCCTGAAGGTCTGATTCTATTTGAGCATAAACTTCAGCAGCAGTTGCTCTTTCTAATGTAGCAGAATCTCCCGCAGTAAGTCTTCCTTCTGTAAATAAAGGTACTCCACCAAACAACTTAACTAATTCAAAGTAATAGTAAGCTCTTAAAAAATGAACTTCTCCGTATAACTCAGATTTTCTAGGAAAATCTATTTTATCTTTGTTTTCAACTAAATAATTAGCTCTGTTTACGCCTTCGTACATCCACTTCCATGTTGATTCTAATTGATCATTAACAGGATTGTGGATCATGTCATCTATTTTTTGTAATCCGATAACATCAGTAGCACTTTCACCTCCACAAAGAGAATTTTCAGTGGCCATATCCCCAATCATTACGGTGTATATATTCCACCCTAGAGGATCGTAAGTACCAACCAAAGCTGCTTCATAATCAGCTGGCTTTGCAAAATAATCTGAAGCAACAATGATATATCCCTCAGATGCTTCGTAGTCAACGTGATCTTCACAAGAAATAATTCCCAGTGAGATAAAGACTAATAAAATGTTTTTATATAATATATTTTTCATAAGAAATATTTTTAAAATTTAAGTTTTAATCCTAAAGAAATTACTCTTGGAGAAGGATAAGTCCCTCTATCAACACCAGTATCAAGAACTGTGTTTCCTCCATTTGAAATTTCTGGATCGTATCCAGTATAATCAGTGAATGTAAATGCATTTTTTGCCGATGCATATACTCTTGCACTAGAGAAATAAGAATCTGAACTCAGTGGGATATTGTATCCTAATTGGATGTTTTTGATTTTAAGGAAACTTCCATCTTCAACATATCTGTCAGATACTCTTTGGTTATCATTTCCATCAACGAAGCTGTATCTAGGCTCAGTTGTACTAGTACCAGGACCAGTCCATCTGTTTAATACAGAAGCAAATTTATTAGTATAATTTAATCCTCTTTCATAACCTCTGTAGATATCATTTCCTACAGATGCATATGTAAATACTGTTAAATCAAAGTCAGAAACATTTAAATTGAAATTCCAACCTAAAGTAAAGTCAGGAAATGGATCACCAATTTTTGTTCTATCTTCAGCATCGATTACTCCGTTTCCATCAACATCTACGTATCTAATGTCACCAGCTTGTGCATTTGGTTGAGTAGCATGAGCATCAACCTCAGCTTGAGATTGGAAAATTCCATCAGTTTTGTAACCCCAGAAAATTCCAGGTGATTCACCTTGTCTAAACTGAGTTAGATTTTTGTACGGAATACCATAACCTGATCCCCAAATGTATTTATCACCATTATTAATTTCTTCAACTAAATTTTCAGCAGTTGTGAAATTAAATGTTGTATTAAAACTTACATTTTCAGAGATTTCATCACCATATGATAAGCTAATTTCATATCCTTTTGTCTCAGTTTTTCCAATGTTAGCAACTGGATAAGCTGGAATACCTAAATAAAGTGAAAGAGTAGGACTGAATAAAAGGTCATCAACAGTTTTAATGAAGTAATCAGCAGTTAAACTTAATTTTGAATCAAACATTCTTAAGTCAACACCAACGTTAGTTTGGATTTGATTTTCCCACGAAACATCATCATTAGGAATACCAAGTAATGTAGATCCACTGATTATAGATCCGTCAAATGAATATCTTGGGAATGTTGAAATCGTTCCAAACTGAGGACTTGCATTATCATTTCCAACAGATCCATAACTAGCTCTCAATTTTAGGAAGTTAATTGTCTCTGATTTGAAAAAGTCTTCGTTTGAAGCAACCCATCCTAAAGATGCAGACGGGAAAATCGCAAACTTGTTGTTTTTACCAAAACTTGTAGAACCATCTCTTCTAACTGTTAATGAGGCTAAGTACTTTTCATTAAAATCATACTCAACTCTACCCATTAAAGAAACACTTCTACTAACTCCTTGCCAAGAACCAGTTGATTGATCTTCGATACCACCAGATGCAGAACTTAAATCTGCGTATGTCCATGAGTTGAAAGGAACATCAACGTTACTTCCTGAAAGACCATTGTAAGTACTTTTACCAATTGTAAAACCAGCGAAAACATTGAAGTTATGCTCATCATTTATAGAAAAGTCATAATTTCCAAATATTTCATAAGTGTAGTTAAACCAGTTTTGTTTTTGTTCATTAACTCTGTTATGATCATCTTCAGTTCTTGGAGTTAAATCCTCATTAGCATTTGTTCTGTTATGACCAACTCCATAGAACTGTAATGGAGTAAATCCTTTACTAGTCTGAAATATAGCAGAGTAACCTAATCTTGATGTAATTTTTAAGTTATCTAGTAAGTCATATTGTAATTCAATTTTACCGATTAATTTATCAGTTTTATTTTTACTGTAAGAATTAGCAACACCAGCAAGAGGGTTGATAACTTCTTGAGTAATAGTACTACTCATTCCGTATGCTCCATCAACCATTGGTGAAATAGAAGGATCAAAATTTAAAGCATTAAAAATTTGATTTCCACCTTGTCCGTTACCTTTTAGATTAGAATACTTTGTATTGAAAAACACTTTTAAATCGTCGTTTAAATCAGAAACAAAGTTTGCAGTTAAAGTAGATCTATCAAAGAAATCTTTATCTCCACCAACCGCAACACCTTCTTGAGCCAAGTAACTGGCAGAAAGAAAGTAAGTAGTAGTGTCAGAACCTCCTGATGCAGAAAAAGTTGTGTTTGAAATAGGTGCAGAATCGAATAATTCAGCTTGCCAATTTGTACCAGTTCCAAAAGAAGATGGATTTTGGAAAAGAATTGGACCACCAGATGTAACACTACCTTCATTAAGTATAGCAGCATATTGAGAAGCATTTAATACATCAATAAATTGATCAACTTCTTGGAATCCATAGCTACTATCCAAAGTAAATTCTGTTTTTTGATTTTTAGTACCAGATTTTGTAGTAATTACAATTACTCCGTTACCACCTCTAACACCATAAAGTGCAGTTGTAGAAGCATCTTTTAAAACAGAAATAGTTTCTATGTCATTTGCACTTAAAGCATCAACATCGTAAAGAGATGAGTTGATACCATCAATTACAACTAAAGGATCTGTTCCAGAGAAGGATGTTATACCTCTAATTAAAACTGAAGGTTTTCCACCTGGATTAGGTGAAGAAATAATATTTAAACCAGCTTGTCCTTGAAGAGCTTCTTCAACACGAGTTGGTTTTAATTTTTCGACGTCATCACCTGAAACTGTAGTAACAGATCCAGAAATATTAGAAGCTTTCTGTGTACTGTATCCAACAAGTACAACTTCTTCTAATGCTTCAACGTCTTCTTGAAGAGAAACACTAAGATTAAACGAAGTGCCTACCTCAATTTCTTGTGTAACATATCCGATATAAGAAAATTGAATAACGTCACCTGATTCAACACCACTTAAACTGAAATTTCCATCGAAATCAGTTGTAGTACCGCTTTGGGTTCCCTTAATTACAACACTTACACCAGGCAGTGGACCATCTGTATTTGAATCCACTACTGAACCAACTAGAGTTGAGTCTTGACCCATAACTAAAGTTGATACAAATAAGATAATTAATGATAATAGTTTTGTTTTCATATATAGTTTTGTTTAGAAAGCTTAAACTTAAAGTAAAATAATTGTTAAGCAAACATAAATAACCTATACAAAATTGTTTATTAGATAAAATTTTGATGCTTAAATTATCAGATTGATAAAATTAAAGGGTCTACACCTATTAATATGGTAAAAAATAAGGTTACTTATTAACATTTAAAATAAATTTAAATACTAAATGTATAGGTTTTGTATAGCTTTTAATTAAAAAAAATAAAAGATTTTCATTTTTTTTAAAGACTTAATAAATGGTCTGTCAAACCTTCTTTATGAGACAATTTCATTTTTTTTCTTAGTCGGTATCTTTTAATTTCTACACTACTAAGTGATATATTAAGTAAAGGTGCAATATCTTTAGATGAGAGATTAAGTCTTAAATAAGCACAAAGCCTTAAATCATTATTTGTAAGAGTAGGGTGGGTAGCTTTAACCTTTTTAAGAAAATCTTTATCAGCATTATTGAAAGCCTCTTCGAAAAACTTCCAATCATCTTTATTATTTAAATTTCTGTCAATCATTTTGATTACAGAAAAAATCTTATCAGATGAATCGGTTTTCTTTAAGTCAGATTTAATTTTACTAAGAAATTGATTCTTTTTAATCATACTCATCGTTGAAACTGCAAGCTCTCTATTTTTACTTTCAATATCTGTTTGAAGCTTAGTATTCTCTACAGCCATCAATGCTTGTTTTCTTTCAAATTCAATCAATTCCATTTTATTTTGATTGATTTTTATCATTTTTTCCTCTTTTTCTCTGTAATATTTCTCATATGATCTATTTAAAAGAAAAAATAAAATTGCAAGAATTAAGAAATAATTAGCAATCATAAAATTGGAAAAATACCAGGGTCTTTCTACAGAAAAAGAAATTGATTCAGTATTCTCAGAATACAAATCACCAATTTTTGCTCTAATTTTAAATTCGTAATTACCAGGCTTCAAGTTATTAAATGTAATAACTGAAGTTTCGTCAACAATGGTCCAATCATTAAGATACCCATCGAGTAAATACTCAAAACTTATTGGTTGAAATTTTTGATAATTAGAAACACTTGGATAAAAATTAAGATTGTTAGAATCAAAATTTAATTGAAGAAATTCATTTTTGTTTATTGAATTAGGAGATTCATTTAATTTAAATGACTCTATTTTATTAACCTGAACTTTAGGTGGAATTAAAGAATAGTTTTCTAAATCTAAAGAAATATATCCATTATTTGTTCCAAGGATATAAGTTGATTTATCGATTTTAGAAACATTCTCAAAGACCGTTCTTCTCAGTTCATCAGGAAAAACTAAAGAGTTGACTTTTTTATTTCCTGTAACTAAGTCTTTGTACACATAGTGTAAATAATTTTCAGAAAATAGCCACAGCTTACCATCAAGATCATTCCGGATTATTCCGTAAAAAAGCTCTTTTCTTGAAAGATTTGATAATAGGGTATCTTTTTTAAAATCGTTAGAAATTGAATTATACTTCATTACTCCATCAATAAAATTGTAATAAATATTATTGTCAAATTTTGCTAAACTGGTGTTTCCACCTTTAACAGCAACTGAATCAAGTTCATAATCAATTACATCTGTGTAATTCGAATTGATAGACAACTTATACACACCTTTATATCCATGACTTACTATAATCTTTCCATTATTTGACAGTTCAAAAAAACGTGAAGAAATATCAAATCCAGAAATTCTATTTTTTAATACCCAATTATTATTAACTAGAGATAAAACCGATAAACCTTGGTAACTTCCTTCAATTATATCATTAGATCCATCAATTTTTTTTCTAAAGGTCCATGATCCAATAGTCCCATTAATTTTTTTTGCAATCCCCTTGTTAACTACAAATGTACCTGCATCATGACCACAAAAAAGATAACCATCAATTTCTTCTAAACTCCAAACTTGACCTGTTGTATTTTCAATAAACTTGAAAGAATCATCTGAATTATGCTTTTTATAGAAAAGACCTTGGTTAGTACCTAAATAAAAATATTCTTTGTATACTTTTGATGCATAAACAGTACCTAAAACACCATTATCATCATTAAATATTTTAAAGGGAGAGTTAATATTTATTACAGAAATACCGTTGTCTAAACCAAGCCAAATGTTACTTTCAAAATCTTGATACATAGACAGAACCGTATTGTTTAATAGTCCGTTAGATTTATCAATTATATAGCTAAGCTGTAAATCTGAATCTAAAGAAACTATTCCCTGGCCAATAGTCCCGAGTACAAATGAATTGTCATTTAACTTTAAAGAAGAAAAGATTGAATATGAATTAGAATCTAAAAATGATTTTTTCTTTTTGACAAAACCACCATCGTCAAGTATATAAAAACCATCTCTTGAGCTTAAAAGAAGCAAACTGTCATTGTAATTAAATACGTTTATAATATTTGAGAATAACAAATTATTTTTAATTAGCAATTCAGGTTGACCATTGACTAGTTTGAAGAATCCTGATTCTGAGCTGAAATATATTTGATTATCAAGAACAATCGAAAATTGAATAGTTCCATTGATTTTTAAATACTGTACCTCATTGGTTGTCTTGTCTAGGAAAATAAACCTATGTAATGATTGAAAAATAATC
>SGZG01000051.1 GCA_004214185.1 Flavobacteriales bacterium
CCAGCTGGTCCATGGTCAGAACCAAATATTATTGAAGGTGCTCCAGGTATTGATCCAGATGTATTTTTTGATGACAATGGTAAAGTATGGTTTGTTGGAACTCATGATACAGGAAATCCTAATAAAAATGGAATTGGTGAAATATGGATCCAAGAATTAGACTTAAATAATTGGAAATTATTTGGTCCCAGACACTCAATATGGACCGGCGCTTGTGGAGGTTGTTGTGTTGAAGGCCCGCATATTTACAAGCAATTTGGAAGATATTATTTAATGGTAGCAGAAGGAGGAACCTCATATAATCATGCTGTAATGATAGCATCAAGTGAAAACATTGAGGGACCCTACGATTCAAATCCAAAAAATCCAATATTAACATCTAGACATTTATCAAACAATAATTGGGTTCATAGTACTGGTCATGCAGATTTAGTTGAATTAGAAGATGGTAGATGGTATATGGTTTCTTTGGGTATTAGAAATGAAATGAATTCAACTAGTAATATGGGTAGAGAAAGTCATTTAATTCCGGTAAATTGGGAAGAGGCTTGGGACAATTGGGTTGAGGTAGAAAAAGGAAGATGGGAACCAGTTATCATCAAATGGCCTGTTGCTGCTCCAGAGACTGGAAAGGTTGAAAGAAATACCCCATTACCTTTTAGTGAAAAAAAGCAGATTGTTGACTATTCCTTTTACGATGATTTCTCAAGTTCTAAACTTGACCTGCAATGGAATTTTAGAAGAGTTCCAAGAAATAATACATATCATTTAAACTCTAAAAAAAATACTCTAATATTAAATCTTAGTCCTGATGTATTTAAACTTAGAGGACAATACAGTCTAATGGGTTTTAGACAAAAAGAAACAGAGTTTGAATACTCTTCAAGTATGATTTTTAATCCAAAAAAAAACCAATCTGAAGCAGGATTAAGTATTTTTTCTCAAGATGATAACTATATAAACTTCACAGTTCAAAAAACTAAAAATAAAACATTATTAAACTTGAGTATTAAAGAAAGAGAAAAGGATATATACACTTCAAAGATAATTCCAATTAATTATTCAAGAAATATTATTTTAAAAATTGTATCAGCTGATAAAAAATATTCTTATTACTACTCTACTGACAATGGCGATTCTTTTAATTTATTTGATGAAACTGCTGCTAATTTGGTTTTGTGTAAGGGTTATATTGGAACAAATTTAGGTCTTTATGCCTCCAGTAATGGAAATAAAACTAAAGAATACGCAGAGTTTGAATGGGTAAAAAATTTAATAAAATAATTTTATGATTAAAATTTTTAAATTTTTAATTATTGTTTTGTGTTTTTGTTCTTGTAATCACTCCAATAAATTGGTAAACGATTCAAAAGAATTAAATAAAATTGTTGATAAATACATTGAAAATGGATCTCAAGCTTTATTATTAGTGAGATTAGAAGATAAAAAAGGTAAAACTATTTATCAATATGGTAAAAAAAACAACGATTTAATTCCTGATAATGAAATCAATGAAAGTACTTGGTTTAGAATATGGTCAATGAGTAAAATTGTTACCATTTCTTTAACATTAGATTTGATTGAAGATGGAATTTTAAAATTAGATGATCCAGTTATAAAATATATTCCAGAATTTAAAAATTTGAAGGTTGCTATTTCTAAAACTGGCTATCCTTTAAGTTCTTATGGTCAGGGATTAGGAACAAACAAGTCCCAGGAAGATAAACCTTGTCCCTACGAAGTGGTAGATAATGAAAATGAAATGACTGTTTTACAATTAATTAATCATGAAGCAGGATTTTATTATTCTACAACAGGTATTGAATGTTTAGATGATATTCTAGCATCAAAAAATCTAGCTAACTCTAAAAATTCAGATGAATTAATTCAAAGACTTTCTGAGTTACCACTGATTGACTTTCCAGGAAATAAACATTTTTATGGTCTTAACACAACTGTTCTTGGACTTGTTAATGAGCGTGCTTCTGGAATAACATTAGACCAGCTAGTTAAAAATAGAATTACAGATCCTATGAAAATAAAAGGACTTCGTTATAACAAAACAAATAATATTGAGTTACTTCCAGTTTTTTCGGGAGCTGATCAAAAAATAAGATTAGCAAATAGCGGTGAGTTGGATATAATGGGAGATTATGTTCCGGGTTATGATATTAACAACAAGTTGTTTATGGGTGGTGAGGGTATGATAGGCACAGCTGATGGTTATGCTGATTTTTTAAGAATGCTATTAAACCATGGGCAACTCAACGGTCATCGTTTTTTAAATGAATCAAGTGTCAAACAGTTATATTCTCCCCAAACTCAACTTGAAAATGAATATGGTTATAATGGTTTTAATCTTTGGGTTACTAGTTCTCTTTATAAAGAAAAGGGTTTTGGAGACGAAGGACTTTGGACAGGTGGTGGATATGAGGGAACACATTTCTGGATAGATCCTAAAAGAGATTTTGTGGGATTAATTATGAGTCAAATGTTTGAGACTCCAAAACAAGGCCATGATAGAGATAATCAAATAAGAGGAGAAGTTTACAAACAAATATTCAAAAACGAGTAGAATTATGAGAAATATTTACTTAACTATACTATTTGTAATTATTACAATTTCTTGTGATAATGAAACTAAAATAAATACTTATAGCACTAATATTGAACTTTCTAATATCATAGAAAGGGTTGAGCCTCCAAATTGGTGGGTTGAAATGGATACTAAAAATTTACAATTATTAATTTATGGTGATAATATTTCTAACCTTGAACCAAGAATTAATAGTTCAAGTATTAATTTAAATTCTGTTGAAAGAGTCGAGAATAACAATTATTTATTTTTAAATATTACTATTAATCAAAATGCAAAAAATGAAATTATTGAAATTAATTTCTATGATAATGGAAATTTAGTAGATAAATATGATTTTTCTTTATTAAAAAGAAGAGAGAATGCCTCAAAAGTTGAAGGTTTTGACAACTCTGATGTAATGTATTTAATAACACCAGATAGGTTTGCAAATGGTGATTATGAAAATGATGATATTGATTATATGTATGAACGCCCAAATAGAGAAAATAATCGTGGTCTTCATGGGGGAGATATACAAGGGATTATTGATAATCTAGATTATATTAATGATTTAGGCTTTACTACTATTTGGCTAAATCCAGTTTTAGAAAATAACATGAAGAAGTCATCTTATCATGGTTATTCAACAACTGATTACTACAAGGTTGATCCTAGGTTTGGAACTAACGAATTATTTAAAAAATTAAGCTCCAAAGCAAGAGAAAAAGAAATTAAGTTGGTAATGGATATGATACCTAATCATTGTGGATCTGAACATTGGTTTTTTAAGGATCCTCCAATGGATAATTGGATTAATAATCAATCTGGATTTAAACAAACAAGTCATAGACGAGAAACAGTACAAGATATTTATGCTTCAGAGATTGATAAGAAGGAGCATGCGGATGGATGGTTTGTAGAAACAATGCCAGATTTAAACCAAAAAAATAAGAAAATGTCAAAGTATTTAATTCAAAATACACTTTGGTGGATTGAATATGCAGAACTTTCAGGAATTCGAGTTGATACATATCCATATTCTGATAAAGACTTTATGTCTGACTGGACTTATGCCGTTATGAATGAATATCCAAATTTTAATATTGTTGGGGAAGAATGGTCGGATAATCCAATAGTTATTTCTTATTGGCAAAAAGATAAAATTAATCATGATGGTTATGTTTCTCACTTACCAACACTCATGGACTTTCCTCTTCAAATATCATTTTCAGAGGCTTTAACTGATGATTTTAGTTGGGGTAAGGGATTTATAAAACCGTATAAATCTTTAGCTAGTGATTTCTTATATCCAAATCCTAATAATCTATTAATATTTCCTGATAATCATGATATGACAAGGTTTTACACTCAAGTAAATAATGATATTGATCTTTTTAAAATGGGTATTATATATTACAGTACCATGAGAGGAATTCCTCAGTTTTATTATGGAACTGAAATTTTAATGAATAGTGATGAAAATCCTGGTGATCATGGTCTGATTAGAACAGAATTTCCCGGGGGATGGTCAGATCATTTAAAAAATGCTTTTACAGGTGAAGGTTTGTCTAAAGATGAAATAGAAACTCAAAGCTTTTTTAAGGAGATACTTAATTGGAGAAAAACAAATAAAGTTATACATGATGGTAGTTTAATTCAATTTGCTCCAAAGGATGAAATTTACTCATATTTTAGAATACTTGAAAATAAAATGGTCTGGGTTATTTTTAATAGAAATAACACTAATAAAGAAATAGATACATCAAGATTTAATGAACTGATTTTCGATAAGAATTATGGCTATGATGTATTAAAGAAAAAAAGAATATCTATCAATAATTCTATCACAGTTGAAAAAAAGTCTGCTTTAATTTTAGAAATTGAATAGTTTAATGACATGAGAAAATTAATTTTTTTATTTGTAATAAGCTTTAATTTTCTAACCTCTCAAATTCAAAATAATGTTTCTTGGGTAGTTGATCCTAATCCATTTAATGATTCTGAAGAAATTAAAATTACCGTTTCAGGGATTAACACATCTGTATGGTCTACTGATGAGATTTATTTATGGACCTGGTTTTATGATTCTAATGATGCTAATCCAAAATCATGTGATTGTAATGGAGATTGGAATAATTCAAATGATTCAATGAAAATGATCAATAATTCTGATGGGACATTTTCATTTGTTTTTACTCCTAACGAACTATTTCAATTTGAAGGAATTGGAAAAATAGGAGTACTAGCTAAAGCTAAAAATGGTGACGGAAATAAGAAAACACCAGATAACTTTTTTGAAGTAGGCAAATTAGATCTTACTATTAATAGCCCTTTAACTAACCCTGTTATTTTAGAAAAAGATGGTTCAATTACTATTTCAGTAACATCAAATAATGAAATAAATTACTATTTAAAGAACGATGATGAAATTTTGTTTCAATCGTTATCCACAAAATCTTTTAATAAAAATATTATAGGTAATGAGTCTCAGGCTGATGGTATTATAATTAATCAATCTACAACTCTGAAATTATTATGTGAAGATGTTAATGATCCAAATAATTACATTAATCTAAATTTTGAAATAATAACTGAACCTGATGTAGTTAGTGAAATACCTCCATTTAAATTACAAGATGGAGTAAATTATTTTTTTCCTGATGTTTATTTACAGTTAACTGCCCCAAATAAAGATTTTGTTTATGTAATCGGTAATTTTAATAGTTATGCAAAAAATGAAAATTCGTTAATGAAAATTAATCCTGAGAACAATAAGTTTTGGATTAAATTAAATGAATTAAATGAAGCTACTAACTATTGGTATCAATATGAAGTTTACTCAAAATCTCCAGTTTCAGGTTCTCAATCTATAATAAAAGTAGCTGACCCGTTTTCTGATTTAATACTATCATCTTACGATGATTCAGCAATTTCATCTTCATCTTATCCTAACCTCCCAAAACTCCCTGAAGACCAAGATGGAGAGTTTACATATATTGAAGATTTATGGTCTAGTGATTACTTGTGGATTGTAAACGATTTTCAAAAACCTAAAAAAGAAGATTTGGTTATTTACGAACTTCTTATAAGAGATTTTGATAAAGAAAGAACCTTTCAAAATTTAATTAATAGAATTGATTATTTTAAAAATCTTAATATTAATGCAATTGAACTTATGCCAGTTATGGAATACGAGGGCAACGAGAGTTGGGGATATAATACTTCCTATCACTTATCACTAGACAAGTTTTATGGAACTAAAAATAAATTGAAGGAATTTATCGATTTGTGTCATCAAAATGGTATTGCAGTTATCTTAGATTTAGCACTAAATCATGCTTTTGGAAGAAATCCACTAGTAAAATTATGGATGGATGATCCAGACAACAACGGATGGGGTGATCCATCAAGTGAAAATCCTTATTTTAATCAATCTGCAAAACATACTTACTCTGTTGGTTACGATTTTAACCATCAAAGTTCTTACACACAAGATTATACAAAAAGGGTTGTTAAACATTGGATTGAAGAATATAAAATTGATGGATTTAGATGGGATTTAACCAAAGGATTTACTCAAAATTGTAACGATCAGAATTATGATTGTACAAATCGTTTTCAAAAAGACAGAGTTGAGCTTCTTAAATCTTATGCCGATTATTCATGGTCACTAGATCCAAATCATTATGTGATCTTTGAACACTTAGGAACTGATGAAGAAGAAAGAGAATGGGCTAATTACAGGGTTAATGAAGGAAAAGGTATTATGATTTGGGGTAAAATGACTCCAATGTATAATCAGTTGACTATGGGATATTCCGAGAATTCTGATATTTCAAGGGCGGATCACAAATCTAGAGGGTTTGATGATAAAAGACTAATTGCGTATGCTGAAAGTCATGATGAAGAAAGGCTTATGTATAAAAATTTGAATTTCGGAAATTCATCAAATTCAAAACACAATGTTAAAGAAATTGAAATTGCATTAAAAAGAATGAAATCACTTGGTGCTTCACTACTTTTAATACCAGGTCCTAAAATGATTTGGCATTTTTCTGAGATGGGAATGGAAAATTCGATTTTTACATGCGATGATGGTACATATGGTGGAGATAATTGTAAACTATCAACAAAGCCACAACCTCAATGGGATGAAAACTGGAATTTTCTAAGCAAAAGAATTGAAATTTATGATTATTGGAAAAAACTTATTTATTTGAAAATAAATGAGCCAGTTTTTGAGGGAGAATATGAGCTTGGAGAAATTAGTGGAAACAAATTACTTCCAACAATAAACATCGTTAATTCCAGTCTTTCTGGTGAGTCTTTGAAAAATATTTATGTGATTTCAAATTTTGATGTTTATAAAAAGTCATTGACTTTAGATTTGCCAATCAACGGTGAATGGAAAAATATGATTACAGATGAGTTAATTAATTTTGAAAGTAACACTGTTATTGATCTTGAGCCTGGAAAATCACTCATTTTAGGAAATTATAAAGATTGCGGTTTAAATGATTTTGATGGTGATGGATTAGGAGATGCTTGCGATGATGATGATGACAATGATGGTATTTTAGATTCTGTTGATTTATGTCCTAATACTCCACAAGGTGCTGTGGTTGATTTTAACGGTTGCGAGATCTTTAGTTTACCGTTTGATAATAACAAGGTATCAGTAACCAGTTCAACTTGTATTGGATCAGATGATGGTTCGTTAGCCTTTAGCGTAGAGGATGCTAGTTATGACTATACTATTACTGTGTCAGGTCAAGATAATCCAGTAACAATTACAGGAGACAACACTACAGCTTCACTAACAGGGTTAGGGAAGGGGTCATACAC
>SGZG01000052.1 GCA_004214185.1 Flavobacteriales bacterium
TTCAAAAATTATTGATGTTGGGTCAGGAGAAAGTAGGTTAGTAGATAATTTAATTATTTTGGGTTTTAAAAATATTACTCTTCTTGATATTTCACATAATTCACTTGAAAAATCTAAAGTGAGATTAGGATCTGAAGCAAATTTAATTAATTGGATAAATTCTGATATAATTTTATTTAATCCAAAAGAAAGATATAATCTATGGCATGACAGAGCTACTTTTCATTTTTTAAAAGAATCCTCAACTATCAATAAATACGTAGAATTAGCTTCTAATGCAATCAAATCTGGTGGTTATTTAATAATTTCTACCTTTTCTAAAAATGGTCCTTTAAAATGTAGTGGCTTAGAAATAAAACAGTATGATAAATCTTTAATAATTAAATTATTTGGTAAATTTTTTGATTTAATTTCTTCAGAGAAAAATGAACATATTACTCCATTTAATACTAAACAAGAATTTATTTTCAACTTATTAAAAAGAAAATAATATTAATTATTTGATAAAGGGACAAAAACTGCATCTAAATTTGGATCAGTTTCAAATTTATCGATTGGAAACATTGGTCTTTTTATTCTTTTGTAATCAAGCCTGAAAAGGTCTTGGTCAACACCCCCCGGAGTTAATGCCATAATCCATCCTTTATTTATATTGTAAAGTTCTGGAACTAGATACCCAATTTTGACAACAATTATATCCTCAGACCTAGGATCAATACCTAAATCAGTAAAATCTTTTAAATAGTGGTACGGTTTTCTTTTTTCAGTGACTATAATTTTTATACTTCCTCTTTGAATAACTATTTCTGTTTTAGCGTTAACATCTCCTTTTTTTATTGATTTAATAAATCCTTTTAACAAAATTGGCGGAGAATATCGATTATCTATCTCTGCTCCAACATATCCTTCAATATAGTCACCCACATTTAAGTTTTTTGCCCTGTTGATTAGTTTAGGTCCTGGAATAGATGCGTAGACCAAAGTAGGTCCGGTACTAGATTTAAATTCGTTTCTATCTAATAATTTATTTAAAGTCCATGTAACATCACCAGCACCACCTGCTGTTGGATTATCACCCATATCACTAATTAAATATGGTTTATGATCACTTTTAATTGCAAGTTCCAAGCTTTCTTCAAGAGTTCCAACTGGAGCTACAAATTCAAAATCATTTCTTACATTCCAAAAACTCTGAGCTAGATACTCTGATGATTTTTTAACCTGTTCTTTATTGTCACCTGTAACAACAACAACACCATGATTTCTTGGCTCGTCAGCCCATGGATATCCCATCCAGATTCCAGCATCAGTAATTCCTTTTTTTTTTGTCTCGGGATCAACTTTTTTATATAAACTTTTACCAGGCTCTATTCTAGTGCTAGTTTTTTCACCAGGGAGTAATATTGGGACTACTATACGAGATTTAAACAAAGGTTTTCCTTTTCCATTTTCTAACCTTTCCAATAAATTAGTAACTGCTCTTCTTTTAGACTCAATGGCATCTTCATGAGGTGCCATTCTATAACAAGTTATTAAATCTGATTCTTTAGCCAATTCATGTGAAACATTTCCGTGAAGGTCCATTGAAGTCGAAATCAAAGTTTTGTAACCTACAACTTCCCTTACTTTTTTAATAAAATCACCTTCAGGATCATCAATTCCCTCTACACTCATAGCTCCATGTATATCAAAAAACAAACCATCATAGGGAAGATTTTCTTCTAGTTTTTTTAATGTTTTCTTAACTAATGAGTTATAAGCTTCTTTTGTTACTATTCCACCTGGGAGTGCATGTCCTCTGATTGTTGGTATCCAATTTGCTCTTTTTCTATTTATAGAATCTTTGTTTAAAAAGGGGTAATAAGTAAACACTTCCTCATCAACTCTGGCTTTGAAATCTTCTTCAATAGTTTTAGCAGGTGAAAAAGTACTTGATTCAATAGCAAGGCCTGCAATAGCGATTTTTGGTTTTTTTAAAGATATATTACAGCTAAAAAAAACTGATAATAAAATAAAGTAAAAAAATGTTTTGTAATACATATTTATTGCTTGGCAAATCTAATATAAAAAAAACCCTGCTTTATGCAGGGTTTAGTATATAAACTTCAAAAGTTATTGCGTACTTGCAAATAACTCTAGTTCACTTTGCATTAAGGTAGGGTCAAACAAATGAACTTCTTCAACAATTTCTCCGTTATCCCATCTAAAAGAAATATGTACAGGAATTTCAATTAAATTCCCACTTGTTTTTCCAGTTGCTGACCACCTGAACCAAGTGTTGGTCCATGTTTCACCAGATTCATAGGTTTTTGTTTCAACATAAATAGGTGCATCAAGTCCTTGAATATTTAAAAGTTGAATGTTTTCAAATGCCATGTGCTGAGTGTTAATTAAACCAGAAAGCTCAGAAAGAGGAGATTGTTCAACACTTCCTAACCATAAAATAATTTTGTCTTCATCTGCCCATAGTTCGTTCAAGCCATCAATATCGTTATTAAGATAATGCTGATAATGTCCTCTTATTGCATTAGATTTTTCGTCTTCAAATTCAACGATAGTTACATTTGGTTGATTACAACCCAAAATAGTCATAATTGTAAATAGTAATAATATTTTTTTCATGATAATATATTTAAGTTAATTTTTTTATTCCCAAGGTCTCATCCATTGAACAACTCTATTGACTTTATCGTTAACTACATGAATTCTTTCAAAGTAATGTGTTGAGGATGTTGAGCCATCTTTATAAGTAATTTCTTCTGTAAAATTAATTGAAACAACTGTATAGTTTTCTGAATCTTCAACAGCTATTGGTGTAACATTATGTGTTGTTCTTTTGATTGACTCAAAATTTGATTGTCTTTCAGTGAGAAAATCAGTATTTGAAGCATCAACATCAAAAACACCAGCTATGTCTCCGGGATGAAATTTAACAATATCCTCTGATAATTCTACCATTTTTTCTAATTCCATATCTCCATATGCATTATAAAAAGCCAATGCGATTTCAACATCGTCATCTGAACCAATTACAGCTTTAGGACTTCTTCCCTCAGGAAATTGATCGTCTCCACCTAAATACCAAACACCACCAGATTTTTGAATCTCTACAGTTTTAGTTTCACATCCTAAACTGATTGTTAAAACTATTAGTAATAATATTTTTTTCATTTGTAATAAATTTAAACTATTTGTTTTCTCTTTTTGCAGATGACCAGCTAATTAATTTACCTTCACTAATTTGATACCATTCTTCGTAGACATCTCCATTAGCTGCAGTAAATCGAGCATTTACCCACTCTCCAATTTCATTCGGATAATCACCAGTCTCTGACTTAGTTGGCTTAACAGAAAAGGCAAAGTTTGTTGTCCATCCCCATTCTTCATTTTTTTCTTTTGTCTCCTCAAAACTAGCTTCAATCTTTGAAATAAATTCATCAGCGTTTGTTGAAACAGAATTATCATCATGAATATAATTGCCACCATCTGAAATAAGTGTTTTAAGCATGTAATAGTCTCTTTCTAACCATGCTTTATCAATTGCCTTGAAGACTTCAATAGATTCTTCACTACCTAGTGATACAGATTGGCCAGTTCCTTCAATAAAGCCATTTGAGGAAATTTTTGCAACGTTAGTTTGGTCTGCACATGAAATAAAAAGTCCTAACAGACTTACAAGAATAATATTTTTCATTTTTTAATATTTGGTTAATTTCACATTAAATTACAAATCTTTTAAAGATTCAGCAAAGAATGTTATTTTTTTTAAAATATTATTGTTTCAATCTAATAACATATAATGAAGTATTATTTTAATTTTTTTCTAGTTCTGTTATTAATTTCATGTTCAGATCAATCTTCTGACTGTTGTGATAATAAACTTAGAGAAGCTGTTATTATTGATAAAGGTATTTACACAGTTTCATATAATGAACTTTTTGAACAACCCAACTGGATTGAATATGAAGTTTCTAATAGACCAAAAAATGTAGATCGTGGAAACATGGACTTTTATCTTGAATCAGGTGTAAAAACATCTGATAATGCTGATTATTACAAAAATCCATGGGATAAAGGTCATTTGGCTCCGGCGGCAACTTTTAGTGATTCACAAGAAAACTTAAGTAAGACTTTTTCATTTATTAATTGTGCCATGCAAATTGACGATTTGAATAGGGGAGAGTGGGCAGAATTAGAACAAGAAGTTAGAGATTTATCAGCCTTATTTGGAACAATCAAAGTTAGAATTGAACTAGTTTTTGATCCTGGTCATGAAATTAGGGAAACTGGTGTTCATGTTCCAACAGGTTTTTGGAAAAAATTAACTTTTCCTAATGGTGAAAAAGAGTGTTATTTTTTTTTAAACGAAACAACTAATAAAAATTGGGATATGTATTTGACAGACTGTAATTAATATTTCAATCCATTTTATTTTTTTTGAAAAAAAATCCCAGCGGTATTATTAAAAAAAGAGCATATATATTAAAAAACAATCCAACAATTGGAATTAAGACCATAGCTATAATTAACCACTTTTTATTATTCATTATAATAATTTTTAATTTCTATTGAATCTGTGAAGGCTTTTCCTGTAACTAACACTCTTTCATCCTTATTTTCACATTCAAACTCGCCTTTTCTTTTTGATAATTGAAGGGATTTTAATTTTTTTTTATTCAATTTTCTTGACCAATATGGAATCAATGAGCAGTGGGAAGATCCAGTAGCGGGGTCCTCAAGAATTGAAGATTGGGGAGTAAAATATCTTGATACAAAATCAACTGTATCTCCTTTTGATGTTACTACTACTCCTCCTGGATCTAGATTAATTTTATTAAAATGAGACTCATTAATTTTAATGTTTTTAATTTCAGCTTCTGAATTGTAAACAAGAATATAGTCTCTTGATTTTAAGGTTTCAATGGGCTGAATATTTAATGATTTTGAAATTATCTCAGGTAATTTAATCTTAGTTCCTACTCTTTTAGGAAGATTCATCTCATATTTTCCATTTATATGTTTTACAATTAATGTTCCACTTTTGGAAATGAATTCTAGCTTGTTTTTTTTATAATTTAAAATTGAAATTAAACAATGAGCAGTTGCTAATGTTGCATGTCCACATAAATCCATTTCAATTTCTGGTGTAAACCATCTTAAATGAATCGAATCTTTATTTATAATAAAAAAAGCTGTTTCCGGTACAGCATTTATTCTACTGATTTTTAAAAGTTCTTTATCATCAATCCATTTTTTTAATTGAATCACACATGCTGGATTTCCCTGATTTTTTTTATCAGTAAAGGCATTAATATTGTATACTTTTAATTGCTGACTCACTAGATTTTATATTCACTTAACTTATGATCTATAATTTTTGCAAGTTTAAAATCCAAATCAGTTATTTTTTGTAAATCATGAGTGAATAGAGAAATTTTTAATTTATTGTAACTGTTTGTCCAATTAGGATGATGATTAATCCTTATACACTCTTTAGAAATTTCTTGCATAAATTCAAATGCAGTAACAAAATCTTTGAACTCAACTTTAATTTGAATTTTATTATCTATGATTTTCCAATTGTATTTTAGGTTTTTTAGACTTTTATTTAGACCGTGAGTGTTCATTTAATTTTATTATTTAACCTTGATCTCTAAATCCAACTATAAATAAAACAAATATTATCCATGTTATTGCAATAAATCCTAAGGAATAAGATATCCAAGAGGGTATAGTTATCCAATTTTGAAGAAATGCTATTAAAACATACGGTAACCAACCAAAATGACGATAATAATATTTTATTGTCTTCATGACTTAAATATAACAATAGTATTTATTAAAATTTATTTATGTATGTGCATATGACAAAAAATAATTATAAATTCGCGGAGTTATGATAAAAGCTTATATAAACAATTCAGATTATTTTGGTATTACATCTAGTGTGTTGTGTATGATTCATTGTTTTGCAACACCTTTTTTATTTATTACCCAAGCACAAACCGCCACTATAACTCATGAAATTCCGTTTTTATGGCAATCAGTCAATTATTTTTTTCTTTTGCTTTCTTTCACTGCAGTTTATTTCTCAATTAAAAATTCTACAAATTTTTTTGTAAAAGTACTTTTGTTCGCTTTTTCTTTTATGTTAGGATTTTTAATAATTAACGAGGGTGTAGAAGGATTTCATGTTGAAGAATTTTACACATATTTAAGCGCTAGTTTTTTATCCTTAACGCATATTTACAATTTGAAGTATTGCAACTGTAAGGATGAAGAATGTTGTGTTCATTAAATTCTACCACAACAACCTTACATAAATTATTAACCAATAAATAACTTGATTATATGTACTTAGATAATAGTCTAATTACTATATAAGAAACAGCTACAATAAGAATAACTTTTCTGTTTTTAAGATACCATTCCATAATTTTTGTTGTTTTATCTAATTTAATTAAATCTATTCGAAGTGAAAGTTGTTTTTTTCTTTACAAATGTTTTACATTTTTTTGTAGGTGGTATAAACTGCTTGAACAAAAAAAATAAACAATCCAATAGTAAACGGTAAGTTAAATTCCTCTCCGATAACATTATTAAACTCAAGGATTAATCCAATAACTGAAACAAAGCCAATACCCAGAAATATTTTATCTCTCATGTAATAAATATATGAATTAAAAGAAAAATGATTTATTACAAAGACCAGTCGTTATTTTTTTCATTTATTCTTTTTGTTTTTCCATATTTCATAAATCCCCAACCCAGAAAGTATAATGCCAAGAAGCATTAGAGAAATAATTAAATATGAGTTTATATCAATAAATAAATCAATTAATATCGTCCCAGTAATTATAAAAAATCCTAAATCATGTTTTTTCATATTTCTAAATTAATTAAATTTAGAGTATGAGTAAAAAATTAGAAAAAATACTTTGGAATTTTAGATACATAACCCTCTTGGCGGTTTTTTTATCTATTTTATCTGCTTTCACATTAATAGTTATTGGTAGTTGGGATATCATTGAGGCTATAATTTTTTATAATCCTCTCTTCGATGATTCTATTTCAAATAACAATAATTTACTTTTTAAAATAATTTCAGCTATTGATTTATTCTTAATTGGAATTGTGTTGCTAATATTTGGATTTGGAATATATGAACTATTTGTAAGTGAAATTGACTTTGCGAATGCAAAATTCACTGAGTCAACTCTAAAAATCAGAGATTTAGATCAATTAAAAAACAAAATTATTAAAGTTGTTATCATCGTTCTAATTGTTAAGTTTTTTGAAAAAGTACTTAAGTTTTCAGAAAACTTTACAACCCCAATAGACATATTATATTTAGGGTTGTCTATTCTTGCTATTTGTTTTGGATACTATCTAATTAATAAGAAATG
>SGZG01000053.1 GCA_004214185.1 Flavobacteriales bacterium
TTTGTTTCAGCTAAAATTGCAAAACCGCTTATTTCCCAAATATCATTATTCCATGTTTTACTAAAGTTGAAAGCTCCTAGTTGAGCGTCAATTGATTTCGCTTGATTATTTTGTAAATTACCTAGGCCTGCTCCATCAGACGAAATATTTATAGATGTACCATTTCTAGCGTTAAGATTATTAAATCCTCCACCAAATCTGTAAAAATCCCTTCTTGAAAGAACTGGTTCTCCTATATTGTTGTTATTTCCCAAAAAACTCATACTAAAATCTTTGGCATAATAAAAGACTTTAGGAGATGCTAAAACTCTATCATCATTACCTACTCCTCCAAGGAGTTCTCCAAACCAAAATTTGTCTTTTCCTGATTTTAGGCTTATGTTAATTGCAATATTATCTTCATTATTAGTTACATTTCTTAACTGACCAGCCTCAGTAAAATTTCTAAGAACTTCAATCTTACCAACTGCTTTAGCTGGTAAATTTTGAGTAGCTAATTTAGAATCTCCATCAAAAAAATCCTTTCCCTCTACTGTAATCTTAGATATTTCTTTTCCTTCAACCTCAACAACACCATCTTCATTAATTTCAACACCAGGTAGGTTTTTTAAAACATCTGCTAATTTTTTTTCGGAGCCTGTATTGAATGAATCCGCATTGTAAACTATTGTATCACCTTTAATTGTAACTGGCATCTCATATACTATTTCAACCTCGTCTAAAGCTTCAGCTTGCTCCTCAAGTATAAAATCTTTTTCTAAATTTTCAGAAATTTTCAGATCGAATACTTCTTCCTTGAATCCAATGAAAGAAATTTTTATTTCATATTCTAAATCCTTTTTTAAGTTTAATCTGAAAAACCCAGAATCATTAGAAATTCCAAAACCATCAAGAATTTTAGATTCTTTTTCAATTGCTATTACATTTGCTCCAGTAATATTGTTTCCATTTGCATCTTTTATTAGTCCTTGAAAATTAACTTGTGAAAATGTTAAGTTAAATATTAATAGAAATAATATATATAATGAGTTTTTCATAAAAAATTGGTGTTAAAAAAAGTTTGATTGTTGTTAAGAATTAGTTCACCCTCGCTGATCTTGAGCCCCAGCCTCCTCGTCCTCCTCCTCTGTTGTATCTTTCTCTCATTTCTTTCATTTTATCCTCTTGAATTTTTTTAAACTCTAAATTTGATACAATTTTACCTTTACTTGGTTCTTTAATTTTAATTTTTTCCTTTGGGTTGATTACAACTTTAGTGCAAAGCATTGTTCTATTACCATCACTAATTTCCAGGATTAGTCCAGGTAAACCACCATACATAGCAGGTCCTGTTGATACTGGAATTTCAGGTGTAAACCATGCAGTCATCGTAACTAATTTGGTTTTTGGCTGTGCGGGGTTATTGTTCTCTTCGTCATTGTTTTGCTGTTGTCTTCTGCTAAAACTAAACACTTGCTCCTCAACTTCTTTCGTATAAGTTGCTTTGAAAGCGTTGTATTGACCTATTTTTTTAGATTCTCCTGTCATTACCCATTTAGTTGGTTCAATATTGTCTCTGATAAGAAAAACTTTTCCAAAAAGTTCTCTTTTATTGATGTACATTTTTTCTTGTACATCTTTGTAAATATCTCCCTGATCTGGTCCAACAACAAATTGCATCCAATTAAATCCTCCTCCACCAGAACCTCCAGCATCTAAAGTAACCTCTTCTTTAAAATATGAGGATTTGCTATCAAAATCTAATATGTAATTCTTTTCTAAAGCAGTCTTCATTCTAGCTTTTATATATTTTGCTCTTTCAGGTGACATATTGTTCATCCAGTCCATATTGACTGTACTTTTTGACATGTAATATGCCTTTCCAAGAAATTCCTGTGAATAACCCTCAAAGCTTAAAAAGAGTATTAAAATGATTAATTTTTTCATAATATTTTTTTTGATTCTTTATTTATATGACAATAATTGAGCCAGAAAGTTTAATGGTGTTTATTTATATCAAATTAAATTATAAATTAGAGATCAGATTTAAATTTTGTGTTATGCATATAGCTATTGCCGGAAACATAGGGGCTGGAAAAACAACTCTTACCAAATTACTTTCTAAAAAATATAAATTCGAAGGACATTATGAAGATGTTCTTAAAAACCCATATTTGGATGATTTTTATGAAGAAATGGAAAGATGGTCTTTTAATCTTCAAATCTATTTTTTAAATAGTAGATTTAGACAAATCTTAGATTTCAACAAAGAAGGTAAAAACATTGTTCAGGATAGAACAATATATGAAGATGCCTTTATTTTTGCTCCAAATTTGAAAGCGATGGGTCTTATGACACACCGAGACTTTGAAAATTATAAATCTATTTTCAATTTGATGGAATCTTTTGTTAAACCTCCAGATCTTTTAATTTATTTGAGAAGCCAAATACCTAATTTAGTAGACCAAATTCACAAAAGAGGAAGAGACTATGAAAGCTCCATAAGTATAGATTACTTGAGTAGATTGAACGAAAGGTATGAGGCCTGGATTCAAACTTATGACAAAGGAAAGCTTCTTATTATTGACGTAGACAATTTAGATTTTGTTGAAAATAAAAAAGACCTTCAAACTATTACCGACAAAATTGATGATAGTTTAAAAGGTCTTTAAAATGTAAACTATTTTATAGTTTATTTTTTATCTATTTGTCCCATTGCACCTATGGCAATTTCTTTAATTTCATCAACATTATGTTGTTTTAAAGCAGACATAACTTCTTCTTGAGTTCCTGTTAAAGTTTCTGTAGAGCTGGTAACTTCTCCATTGTCATTTTCGTTTGTTGTGACTGTCATAGCCCAATCATCACCATCAACCTTTACAATTACCTCCTTTTTAACTTCTAGATTAGAAGTTGAATGATCTGAGTGTGAAGCATGTCCTCCCAAAATTGGAGCGACAACCAAACCAATTAAACAAGTAAGTTTTATAAGTATGTTCATGGATGGACCTGATGTATCTTTAAAAGGATCTCCAACAGTATCTCCAGTTACAGCAGCTTTGTGAGCATCAGAACCTTTGTAGGTCATCTCACCATTAATTTCAACACCAGCTTCAAATGATTTTTTAGCATTGTCCCAAGCACCACCAGCATTATTTTGAAAAATTGCCCATAATACTCCACTAACTGTAACTCCGGCCATGTATCCTCCAAGCATTTCAGCAATTGCTAAATTATCCATTCCAAAAATCATTGGGATAAAGGCAATTCCAAGTGGAAAACCAATAGTTAAAAGTCCAGGTGCCATCATTTCTTTAAGTGATGCTTGTGTTGAAATAGCAACACATTTATCATATTCAGGCTTACCTTTACCTTCCATAATTCCAGGGATGTCTTTAAACTGTCTTCTAACCTCATGCACCATTTCCATTGCAGCCTTACCAACCGCGTTCATGGCTAAAGCAGAAAAAACTACAGGAACCATTCCTCCAACAAATAGCATCGCAAGAACTGGTGCTTTAAAAATATTAATACCATCAATCCCAGTAAATGTTACATAAGCTGCAAAAAGTGCTAGTGAAGTTAACGCAGCAGATGCGATCGCAAAGCCTTTTCCAGTAGCTGCAGTAGTGTTACCAACTGAATCTAATATATCAGTTCTTTCTCTTACAATTGGATCTTGCTCACTCATTTCTGCAATACCTCCTGCATTGTCTGATATTGGTCCAAAAGCATCAATTGCAAGTTGCATAGCAGTTGTAGCCATCATGGCAGAAGCTGACAAAGCAACACCATAAAATCCTGCAAAGAAATAAGATGCCCATATAGCCAAGGCGAATAAAATCACTGACGGGAAGGTAGAAATCATTCCAGTTGCAAGACCTGCAATAATATTAGTACCAGCTCCAGTGCTTGATTGTTGTACAATCTTTAGAGTTGGTGCTTTACCAAGACCTGTATAGTATTCTGTCACAGATGATATTACAGCTCCTACGATTAAACCAACAATAGTAGCATAAAATACATCCATCGAAGAAACATCTTTTAATCCTTCACCAAAAAATTCCATTTTCATAGTTTCTGGTAACATCCAAATACAAAGCACATAACATGAGACAGCAACCAAACCTATTGACGTCCAGTTTCCTTTATTAAGTGCATTCATTACTTCATTTTCTTTAGCATCGTTAGTTTTAACACTAACTAAAAGAGTACCTATTATTGAAATAATGATACCTGCACCAGCTATAGCTACGGGCAGAATAATTGGTCCAATGCCGCCAAATGCATCTGAAATACTTCCACCCATGTCTTCAATAACATAATTACCTAAAACCATGGCAGCAAGTACAGTTGCAACATAAGATCCGAACAAATCAGCTCCCATACCTGCAACATCTCCTACATTATCACCAACATTATCAGCAATTGTAGCAGGATTTCTTGGATCGTCTTCAGGTATACCTGCTTCAACTTTTCCTACTAGATCAGCTCCAACATCAGCAGCCTTGGTATATATACCTCCACCAACTCTAGCAAACAATGCAATAGATTCAGCACCTAATGAAAATCCTGCTAAAGTTTCTAAAACAATTGTCATATCTGATGTACTTGTCCAAGCACCGTCCATAAAAAAGTTAAAGAAAAATATGAAAAATACTGTTAATCCAAGTACAGCTAGACCTGCTACTCCAAGTCCCATTACAGTTCCACCTCCAAATGAAATTTTAAGAGCATTTGGAAGGCTAGTTCTAGCTGCTTGAGTAGTTCTTACGTTGGTTTTTGTTGCAATTTTCATACCCATATTTCCAGCCCATGCAGAAAAAACTGCACCAAAAACAAATGCTATTGTTATAAGCCAATGAGTAGTTGGAACTACAAATGAAACTCCAGCCAATGCTAAACTGACTATTAGAACAAAAATAGATAATAATTTGTATTCAGCATTTAAAAACGCTAATGCTCCTTCATAGATATGGTCAGAAATTTCTTTCATTTTTCCATCTCCCGCATCTTGTTTCATTACCCATGATTTTTTGTAGAGCATGTAAGCTAACCCAATTAAAGCCAGGATTATAGGCATATAAATTGCAAATGATTCCATATTATATTTTATTAATGTTTGTTTTAAAATTTGATGGCAAAAGTAGTTAAATACACTGAATTACAAAACTGTATTCTATTTATACATAACCTTCTTTATACTCTTAATTACATCTTCACTGTTTGGAAGCCATTCAGCAAGAAGAACTGGTGAATAAGGAGCAGGAGTATCAGCTGTATTTATTTTTTCAATTGGAGCATCTAAATAATCAAAAATTTGATTTTGAACTTGATATGTAATTTCTGTTGAAATATTTCCAAATGGCCAAGATTCCTCAAGAATAACTAATCTATTGGTTTTTTTAACAGACTCAAGAATAGTATTAATATCAAGTGGTCTGATGGTTCTTAAATCAATTAATTCAACTCCAATACCTTCACCTTTTAACTTTTCTGCAGCTAACTGTGCTTGTTTTAAAATTTTTCCAAAAGAAACTAAAGTCACATCTTTTCCAGTAATTTTCACTTCTGCTTTTCCAATCGGGATTAAATATTCTTCTTCAGGAACTTCACCTTTGTCTCCATACATTTGTTCAGATTCCATAAAGATTACTGGATCATTATCTCTTATTGCTGATTTTAAAAGACCTTTAGCATCATAGGGATTGGATGGAACAATAACCTTCAACCCTGGACAATTTGCATACCAACTTTCAAATGCTTGGGAGTGAGTAGCAGCTAATTGTCCTGCGGAGGCAGTTGGTCCGCGAAATACAATTGGACAAGGAAATTGACCTCCAGACATTTGTCGAATTTTAGCTGCGTTGTTAATAATTTGATCAATTCCAACAAGTGCAAAATTGAAAGTCATAAATTCAATGATAGGACGATTTCCAGTCATAGTTGAACCGACTCCTATTCCTGCGAAACCAAGTTCAGAAATTGGAGTATCAATAACTCTTTTATCTCCAAATTCATCAAGCATACCTTTAGATGCTTTATACGCACCGTTGTATTCTGCAACTTCCTCACCCATCAAATAAATCGATTCGTCTAGTCTCATTTCTTCAGACATGGCTTCACAGATAGCTTCTCTAAACTGAATAACTCTCATAAGAATTAAAATTTGCTGTAAAAATATATAATATTTAAAGATTTTAATGTTTTTATTTTTAAAAAAAATACTATGCATGCATAGTATTTTTGTTTATTTTTATATATTTGATGCTATAATAATTTAACAAAAGTTTTTACATGAAAATATTAGTTTGTATAAGCCATGTTCCTGATACAACATCAAAAATAAATTTCACTGATAGTGATACAAAATTTGATGTTCAAGGTGTTCAATTTGTTATTAATCCAAATGATGAATTTGGTTTAACAAGAGCAATGTGGTTGAAGGAAAAAGAAGGTGCGTCGATTGATGTAATTAATGTTGGAAATCAATCTTCAGAATCTACATTAAGAAAGACACTTGCTATTGGTGCAGATAGAGCTATTAGAATAAACACTGAACCAATCGATGGGTTTTTAGTAGCAAAACAAATTTCAGAATACATTAAAAATAATCCCTATGACCTAATTATCGCAGGAAGAGAATCTATTGATTACAATGGAGCAATGGTACCAGGATTAATTTCTGGATTTTTAAATATAGATTTTGTAACAAATTGTACAAAACTTGATATTAACAATGGAAAAGTTGTATTGGAACGTGAAATTGACGGTGGAAAAGAAATTTTAGAATCTGAACTTCCACTAATAATTGGTGGTCAAAAGGGTCTTGTTGAAGAGAGTGATTTAAGAATTCCTAACATGAGAGGTATAATGCAAGCAAGACAAAAGCCTCTAGATGTTATTGAACCATATGATTTTTCAGCCAATACAGACGTCTTAAAATTTTACAAACCAGAACCAAAACAAGCCGTTAAACTTGTTGACCAAGACAATTTAGACGAATTAATTAACCTTTTACATACAGAAGCTAAAGTTTTATAAATTATGCCAGTAC
>SGZG01000054.1 GCA_004214185.1 Flavobacteriales bacterium
TATCACCCATTGAAATGAGTTTTACATCATTTTTTAACATATTATCTATAAATAAATTAGGATTGATAAATTTTTTGAGCTGAAAAATAAGAATATTTGTTTCAACTGGCTCGACTTTACTTACAAAGTTCAGTTTTTTTAAAACACTTTCTATCTCTTTGGCTCTTAAATGATCTTCCTTTAATCTTTTTATGTTATATTTTAATGCGTAAATTCCGCAAGAGGCTAAATAACCTACCTGTCTCATACCTCCACCCAAAACTTTTCTTATTCGAATTGCATGATTAATAAATTCCTTTGAGCCTATCAAAACTGAACCAACAGGACAACCTAAGCCTTTACTTAAACAAACAGATATTGAATCGAATATTTTACCAAAATCAGATGCTTTAGTATTTGTTTGTACAAGTGCATTCCAGAGTCTAGCACCATCTAAATGAAAAAGTAAATTATTTTGAATACATGTGTTTTTAATTTTTTTCAATTCATCGATATTCCAACATGCACCTCCTCCTTTGTTTGTGGTATTTTCAACACAAACAAGAGAAGTTCTTGGGCTATGATAAAAATCTGGTGGATTAATTGAACTAATAACTTGTTCATTCAAAAACATTCCTCTGTCTCCATCAATCAATTTACATGAAACACCACTATTAAAACTAACCCCACCACCTTCGTAATTATATACGTGAGCATATTTATCACAAATTAATTGATCTCCAGGTTGAGTATGTATTTTTATTGCTGTTTGATTAGCCATGGTTCCAGATGGAAAAAAAAGAGCAGAGTCCATTCCAAACATTTTAGCCACATAATTTTCTAATTCATTTACAGTGGGATCTTCTTTAAAAACATCATCACCAACTTTAGACTGTAACATAAAATCTAGCATGTTTTTACATGGTTTAGTTACGGTATCACTAATTAAATTTATTTCCATATTAAAAGTAATTACAAGTTTCTGATCCTATAGGAGATCCATCTGGAATTTTTTTAGAAATTTTACCCTTATAACTATCTGGATTAATTTTAAAATCTTTGATTATAAATTGATAATCTTCATAATGTACTTTTGAACTTTTAAAGTAGTTATTACTTATCAAATTTATATATTTATTTGCAGTATTCTGCACTTGTACAAATGCATTTTTATCAATTGTAATTTTCAATAAATATGTAAGAACGTTTGTATTGATAATATGTTGAATTTCATTTAAGTATTCATCCTTGTGATTTTTTCCAAACGTAGAAGATAATATATCATCAAAAAGCTTATTTAAATTAAAACGAGATGAATTAACAGAACTTTGAACTTTAATTCTATTTAACCTCTCAGTATTTAACAGTAAATTAATTGAAAATTCACTAGCTGTTTGTGCAGCACTAAAGGGATCAAAAGAAACACCTGTTCTTCCTTTGAAAGATTCTCTATTACTAGGATATCCGTAAGCTCTGGGTGGAAATAGATTTAAAATATTTTTGGGTATAGTGAGATGTTTTGCGTCCAATGATTTTAAAACCGATAATAATGCATCATTTTGAATTTTGTATTCCAGATCTTTTACAATCAGTTGACCGTCACCTCTTGTTGAGTAATTATAATCCATTCCTCCAATTAATTTAATAACAGCCTCAGTTTGATAACGATGCATATAATACAAGGGGACAAAAAGATCCTCAAGTTTTGAAAAAGGTTCTCCTTTTTTAATGTTATATTCTGAAAAATTTGAAATTGCTTTTTCTCTAATTTTAAATATCTCATTCAGGTTTTGTGTAACATTTTTTCCATTATCCCAAAGATGAGCATTAACATGTGAACCTGAAGTAGATCTAGCATCACTATCCGTTATAAATCTTAAGCCTTTTTTATATGCATTTTCTAATATATTATCAAGAAATGGTTTTTCATTTTGATCATTAATTTCAGAGTAACTGTAAGCAACACTTACCTTATCCCAATCACCTATTCCAACAGAATAAGAATTTGAGAAATCTATACCATCTTTGTTAATTGCTAAAAGAGGGTGTGGATAATCCATTACTGACGCTCTATTGTTTGAACTAGAAGCAAAATTATGAGCAAATCCAAGAGTGTGACCTACCTCATGGGCACTTAATTGTCTAATTCTTGCCAAAGCCAGTTCTAACATTGGCTGATCATTATCATTATCAAACTCATAGGGCCTATTCATCAAAGATTGAGCAATTAGAAAATCTTGTCTTATTCGCAAGCTTCCCAAGCTAACATGCCCTTTAATTATTTCTCCAGTTCTGGGATCTACCACACTTGCACCATAACTCCACCCACGAGTTGAACGATGAACCCATTGGATCATATTGTATCTACAGTCCATTGGATCAGCTCCCTCAGGTAATACTTTAACTTGAAAGGCATTTTTAAAACCAATTTCTTCAAAAGCATCATTCCACCACAGAGCTCCTTCAATCAAAGCTGATTTTACAGGTTCAGGTGTTCCCGGATCTAAATAATACACTATTGGTTCTTCAGGATCACTGTATTCCGAATTAAGGTTCTTTTTTTTCAAACGATGTCTAATAATTTTTCTTTTGATAATTGGTTTTTCAATTTCAGTTGCGTAGTCCATATAAGATGTCATAATTGCACCGCTTCTTGGATCAAATTCCCTTGTTGAGTAATTATCATCTGGAAGTTCAATAAATGAATGGTGTTGAATTAGACTTATCAATTTAGAATCTGGTGAAACACTCGGAATTAGATAGCTGTTAGGTTTACCTTTATAAGTCAACAAAGCCTCAAACTCTACATTTTTGGGAAACGCTTTAGTGTTGGTTAATTCTATTGAACTTTTAGATAAATCAATTTTATAATTTCCTTGTTTAAGATTATTTAATCTGTCTGAAACACCATGAGCATCTTGCATCAAAAAAGGAGTTAGGTCAATTTTATATGAACCAGAATCAGAATCAATTATTTCAAATCCATATATAACTGAAAAGGCAAAGGCTTCTTTAACACTTTTCTTTTCTAAAATATTGTTTGTGTATGCCCTATATTTTTGATTAGGTTGAATTAATAAAAGTTTATTACCATATTTTTTAAACCTAACAATTTTTTGATCACCCAATTGTCCACGGTCCAAACCAATGTCGTTTGATCCTAAGCCAGTTGTCAAAGAATGTATGTATAAGAAATCATAGTTTAATTTGTCAACTTCAAGGAAAATTTTATTTGATTTTTCTTCATATTTAAAATCAAAAAATCCATTAAATTCTATGTCGTTATTAATATTTTCCTGAGATCTTAAAAAAAACATCGAGAAACAATAAAAAATAATTAAATGTATACTTTTCATAAAAAATGATTTTATCTAATATAAAATTTATTGATTGAATTATGTTTATATAAAATGTATTTTTGAGTTTCAAAAAATCATTAATTAATGATAACTATTGACCAAATTAAAAATCTCCTTGAACGAACTAATGCGTTGAGGAGTTATCTTTGACATCGATTCAAAAGAAATAGAAATCTCAAACAAAGAAGAAATTACATTTGATCCCAATTTTTGGAGTGATTCGAAAAATGCCCAAAGAATTATGAAAGAGCTTCAAACTCTAAAACAATGGGTTAATGACTATAAAAAAGCTAAAACTCTTAGTGAAGATTTAGAAGTTATATATGATTATTATAAAGAAGGAGAAATTGAAGAAAAAGAACTTAAAACAGCATTCAAATCTTGTGTAGAGCACATTGAAAATATAGAATTTAAAAATATGCTTTCCAGCGAAGGAGATGAAATGAGCGCAGTTATACAAATTACTGCCGGAGCTGGTGGAACAGAGAGCTGTGATTGGGCCCAAATGCTTATGAGAATGTATTTAATGTGGGCAGAAAAAAATAAATTCAAAATCAAAGAATTAGATCTACAACAAGGAGATGTTGCAGGAATAAAATCAGTAACACTTGAAATTGAAGGAGATTATGGATTTGGTTGGTTAAAAGGTGAGAACGGAGTTCATAGATTAGTAAGAATTTCTCCATTTGACAGTAATGCAAAAAGACACACATCATTTGCATCAGTATATGTTTATCCCCTTGTTGATGATAGTATAGAAATAAATATTAACCCAGCAGAAATTAGCTGGGAAACAATGAGATCTAGTGGAGCTGGCGGTCAAAATGTAAACAAGGTTGAGACTGCTGTTAGATTAAGACACGCTCCATCTGGAATTGTGATAGAAAATTCTGAAACTAGATCGCAATTAGAAAATAAAGCTAAAGCTATGCAGTTGTTAAAATCTCAACTTTATGAAATTGAGCTTAAAGAAAGGTTAAAAGAAAGAGAAGAAATTGAATCAAACAAAATGAAAATAGAATGGGGGTCACAAATTAGAAATTATGTTTTACATCCATATAAACTTATAAAAGATGTTAGAACAAATCACGAAACTAATGATGTAGATAGTGTTTTAAATGGTGATATTAATCCTTTTCTAAAATCTTTTTTAATGTCAAACCAATTATGAAAAAACCTTTGCTATTGCACAATCCGAGGTGCAGAAAATCAAGAGAAGCTGTAGAGTTTTTAAATTCAAATAAAATTGACTTTAAAACTTTATTATACATGAAAGATGGGTTAGATAAGTTTACAATTGAAAAATTAATTCAAAAGTTAAAAATTAATCCACTTGAACTAATCCGAACTCAGGAAAAAATTTGGAAGGAAAATTATAGAAATAGAAATCTAAATCAGGATGATGTTTTAAATATACTTGTTGAATACCCAAATTTGATAAAAAGACCAATATTTATAACAAAAACAGAGGCAATAATAGCTATTCCAGCTGATGAAATTTTAAAAATTTATTAATTAAACCTTTTTTTAATATTAATGTCATAAGTAAGAAGATTTTAATGGCAAGATCTTTGTTAAATCTTAATTATGAAAAAAATATTAGTTATTACAGCTATATTCTTTAGCGCCTTTATTCAATCTCAAGACAACAATCTTAAAATTTCTGGAACAGTAAACGATTTCGAAACTAACACACCTCTTGAGTATGCAACCATCAGTTTAATTGATTCGAACAACGGAAATCTTATTAATGGAGTTATTACTGATAACAAGGGCTATTTTACTATTGAAACCTCAACAGGTTTATACGATCTAAAAATAGAATACATTTCATTTCAAACTGAAACAATTGAAAACTTAAATGTTTCCAGCTCTACAGACTTAGGTATTATTAATTTAAAAATCAATGAAAATATATTAAATGAAGTTGAAGTAATTGGAGAGAAAACTGAGATTGAAATAAAATTAGATAAAACGGTTTACAACATTGGAAAAGATTTAACTCTAAAAGGAAGCAGTGTAAGTGATGTTCTCGATAACCTACCATCACTGGAAGTTGATATTGACGGAAACGTATCGTTAAGAGGAAATCAAAGTGTTAGAATTTTGATAAATGGAAAACCTTCTGGATTAGTTGGGATTAGTACCAATGATGCATTAAAACAATTTCCCTCTGAAAGTGTTGAAAAAGTAGAAGTTATAACATCACCATCAGCTAGATACAATGCTGAAGGAACAGCAGGAATAATTAATATTGTTCTTAGAAAAAATAAATTAGCTGGTTTAAATGGATCAGCCAGTTTAAATCTTGGCGATCCCAAGAGGTTAGGATTATCATCTAATTTAAATTTTAGAACAAAAAAAATTAATTTATTCAGTAACATAGGAGACAATTCAACAAATTATAAAAATGGTTTCACTAATGAAACAGAGTATTTTAATAGAAATTCAACTAGTGATTTTTTAAATGAAGCAGGTGATAGAAAATCTGAAAGAAACTCAAATTATTTTAATGGTGGGATTGAGTATTTTTTTAACGAAAAGACAAGCATTGTAGCTTCTTTTGTCAATAACAAACGTGACGGTTCAACAAATACAATAAATAGTATAAGTCAAGACTTTAATCAAATAAAAAGTTTCTCAGAAAGAATTGAAAATGAAGATGAGGTTGATGATACAAATGAATTTTCTTTGAATTTTACAAAAGAATTCAAAAGAGAAGGTCACAAAATAACTTTTGATTATCAAAAAGAAAATTCAAAAGAAATAGAATCATCTTTTATTTCTAATAAGCAAATTAATCCTGAATTAATAACATATCCATCCGAAAAAATCGTTACCAATGAAAGTCAAAACAGTGAACTTTTCAAACTTGACTATGTCCTACCATTTGAGAATGATGCAATATTCGAAGCGGGTTTTAGAATAAACAATCAAAACCAAAATATTGATTATTTAGTTGAAGAAGAAAATCAGAATGGTGAATATAGTTCAAATGAAAATTTGAGCAATACTCTTCTTTACAATGAAAAAATAAATGCTTTTTATACGCAATATGGAAACAAAAAAAATAAGTTTTCATTCCTGTTAGGACTTAGATATGAGGAATCTATAACAAATGTTGAACAATTGGTTAACGGAGAAGAATCAAATAAAAATTATAAAGATTTATTTCCAACTTTGAATTTAGCCTACGAAATAAAAGAAAATGAAACTATCACTTTTGGATACAACAGAAGAATAAGAAGAGCCAGATCTTATTTTATAAATCCCTTCCCATCAAGATCTAGTATTACAAATATATTTCAAGGTAATCCGAACATAGATCCAACTTATTCTAATGGAATTGATTTAGGATATTTAAAAAGATACAATAAAACAACTTTAAACGGCTCAGTCTACTTGAGAAAATCAACTGGAGAATTTACCTTTATTACTGAAAATACAGGTGACTATGTTTTAGTTAATAATGCTGAAGTTCCTGTTATTAGAAGAACTCCAATTAATTTAGCTAGTAATACCCAAATTGGAGTTGAATTTAGTCTTAACTATAATAAATCTAAGTCCTGGAGAATTAGAGGAAACGTTAACTTTTTTGAATCAAACT
>SGZG01000055.1 GCA_004214185.1 Flavobacteriales bacterium
CTAATATGATTATCAATTAACAATCTCAATGAGTGCTCATTTTGAACAAAAAAATGAGTAATTGATGTTTTTAAAAGATGCAGAAAACTTTTTCCATACCATTTAAAAAACCAATGATTATCTCTAAAATTTCCTGCTATTAAATATGTAGGAATATTATTTTTCTTCAAAGTCTTCAAATAATTTGGCCAAAACTCATACTTAACAAAAAAAACCATTTCTGGATTCACAGTATTGATAAATTTCTTTGAATTTGAATACGAATCAATTGGAAGGTAAACGGTTAGATCTGCTATACTATTATCCTTTTTATTTTCATACCCCGACGAAGAAAAAAATGATAATAAAATTTTATGGTTTTTATATATTTTTTTTAATTCTTTGAAAACAGGAAGACCTTGCTCATATTCACCAAGAGAAGCAACATGGATCCAGATGTATTTATCTGTTTTTGAAATATTTTTTTCTAATATTTCAAAAACATTACTTCTTTGATCAATGAATTTTTTAACTTTTGCATTAAATAACTTTAAAAATGATAGTATTAAACTAATTTTAAAAACGGCTATGTTGTAAATTATGTTCACTTAGATACAAAAATACTAATAAGTATTTTGTAAATATATTCATTCTATAACTGTCTATTTTCTTATTTTTGCTCAAATTTCGAATATGAAAAAACTACAAATGGTCGACCTACAAACTCAGTACGAGTTTATTAAGGACCAAGTTGATTCATCTGTTCTTGATATTTTCAAGAATGGAACATTCATTAATGGACCCTCAGTCAAAGATTTTCAAAATCAACTAGAAAAATACCTAAACGTAAATCACGTAATACCTTGCGCAAATGGAACTGATGCTTTACAAATTGCACTTATGAGCTTGGATCTTCAGCCTGGTGATGAAATTATAACGTCAGATTTTACATTTGCAGCTACTGTTGAGGTGATTGCTTTATTAAAATTAAAACCTGTTTTAGTTGATATTGATGAAGATACTTTTAATATTAATTGTAATGAAATTTCAAAGGCTATTACATCTAAGACTAAAGCAATAATTCCAGTTCATTTGTTTGGACAAGTAGCAAATATGGACCAGGTTATGAAAATTGCAGAGTCTAATAATTTATTTGTGATTGAAGATAATGCTCAGGCTATTGGTGCAGTTTATAATACTGGTAAAAAAACAGGAACCATTGGTCATTTAGGGACAACATCTTTTTTTCCATCAAAAAATTTAGGATGTTATGGAGATGGGGGTGCTATTTTTACTGACAACGATGAGCTTGCCCATACTATTAGAGGAATCGTTAATCATGGAATGTACAAAAGATATCACCATGATGTAGTTGGAGTAAATTCAAGATTAGACAGTGTTCAAGCTGCCGTTTTAAAGGCTAAATTACCTTTACTTGATTTTTACAATGAAAGACGTAAAGAAGCAGCTTTATTGTATTCAAAACAATTTATTGACAATAAGAATTTATTGGTTCCAATTGTAAAAGAAAGTTGCCAGTCTCATGTTTTTCATCAGTACACTCTAAGAGTAGTTAATGGTAAAAGGGATGAGCTGTCAAAGTATTTAAACGATAATAATATTCCACACGGAATTTATTACCCAATACCTCTGCACATGCAAAAAGCATATGCAGACAAGAGATATGATAAAGATGATTTTAAAGTATCAATTATGATGTCTAAACAAGTAATATCCCTGCCGATGCACTCTGAACTTAGTAATGATCAGATAAACTTTATTTCGGAAAAGGTTAATGGATTCTTTAGAGCTCAGGATAGCTAACATCAGAGTCTCTGTTAATTTTTTTTACAAGTCCTTGTAAAACTTTTCCGGGACCAATTTCAATAAAATTCATACACCCATCTTCAATCATTTTATTAACGCTTTGAGTCCATTTTACAGGTGATGTAAGTTGAGAAATTAAATTTTTCTTAATATTGTCAACTGAAATTTCTGGAAGTCCGTTGACGTTTTGATAAATTGGACATATTGGTGTACTAAAAGATGTCTCATTTATTGCTTTAGTTAGCTCATCTTTAGCATCACTCATTAATTCTGAGTGAAATGCTCCTCCAACAGGTAAAATTAAAGCTCGTCTAGCTCCAGCTTCACTTAATTTTTCACAAGCTGCTTTTACAGCATTGATTTCTCCTGATATTACTACTTGTCCTGGACAATTATAGTTTGCAGCAACAACAATTCCGTCAATACCAGAGCAAATATCCTCAATAATACTATTTTCAAGTCCTAAAATTGCGGCCATAGTTCCGTTGGTTTTTTCACAAGATTTTTGCATGGCTTTTGCTCTAATAGAAACCAATTTTAATCCGTCCTCATAATTTAAAACTCCTGCAGCAACAAGTGCTGAAAATTCTCCCAATGAATGACCAGCAACTAAATTCGGTTTGAAAGAATCTTTCAAAACTTTTAAAATAGCCATAGAATGAATGAAAATTGCAGGTTGGGTTACTTTTGTTTGAGTTAAATCTTCTTTTGTCCCTTCAAACATTATTTTAGAAATATCAAACCCCAAAATTTCTTCAGCTTGATTAAAGAGTGGTTTTACTTGGTCATATTTTAAAAATAAATCATGACACATTCCAGTAAATTGTGAACCCTGACCTGGGAAAATATATCCTTTCATTTAATTTTTTTTATCGTATCTGTAAAAAGTGTAATCGTATTCGTTTTTATCGTCTTTAAATCTTTTTTCTGAACTAACTTCTTCCCAAACATTATAATTAATCTCAGGGAAAAATGCATCTCCTTCAATTGATGTGTGAACTCTTGTTAATTCAATTCTGTCTGCATCTTCAATTGCTAATTTATATATTTCACCACCACCTATTATAAATGGTTGACTATCATTCTCAGCGAGTTTTAAAGCTTGTTCCATAGAATTGACAACAATAGCATTTTCAGCTTTGTAATCTAATTTTCTAGTAATTACGACGTTTGTTCTATTTGGAAGTGCTTTAGGCATTGATTCAAATGTTTTTCTTCCCATAATTACAAAATGCCCTTTAGTTAGTTCTTTAAAATGTTTCAGGTCGTCACTTAAGTGCCATATAAGCTTATTGTCTTTACCTATCACGTTGTTTACACTAGCTGCTGCAATTAAAGTCACCAAACTCTTCGGATTTTTTTTAGAATACAATTGTGATTCAGCAATTATTCTAGCCTCCTTTTCCAACTCTGCTTTGATCTCTGCAATTTTAACTTGCTGTTTATTAACTAATACCTTCATTTGTTTTTTTTCCCACTCTTTGCCCATAAATCTATTGGTAATAAACACATTAAAGGTGTGAATAAAAAAAACAATTAGCCATGTTATGCATAGCCAATAAGACCAATCTAATTCAAAAAAAATATATTCTTTTTTAACATCAAAAACTAGGTTAGCAATCACAGCGGAAAGTAGTACAAAGGCCATGAAAAAGAAATGGAAAAATAATCTTTTTTTAGATTTTATTCTTTGTTGTGCATATTCAATCAAAGCAATTTGCTCATCATCAATATTGGAACTATTTTTATTTTTAAATAGCATAATCTTAAATCAAGCACAAAAATAATCTTTTAATAATTAATTATCATGAAAGAATGAATTTTCCAGCACTTGAAAACAAAATTTATTTAGATACAGCAAGATCTGGTTTAATGTATGATGATCTTTTAAAATGGAGAAAAGAACACGAAAATGACTTTTTGATTAATGGAAGTCAATTTAGAGCCAACCATGAAAGTTTTTTAGATAATGTAAGACTACAAATCAATAACTTTATTAATTCACCAGACTCAAAAACTTGTTTAGTAAATAATTTCTCAACAGGTTTGGCATTATTATTATATCAAATAAAATCTTCATCAAAAATTTTGATTGTTAATGAAGATTATCCAAGTATTACAAATAAAATAATATATTCAGGATTTGAGTTCTGTTCAATTGAGAACACTTGGGATTTAGAAAATCAAATTTTAAAAGGAATAAAAAAGTTTACACCTGATGTTTTTATTTTTTCCATAGTTCAATACATAGACGGTTTATTAATTGACTTGGATTTTATTAAGAAAATAAAAACAAAATATCCGGATATCCTAATTGTAGCTGACGGTACTCAGTTTTTTGGAACGAAGTCTTTTGATTTTAAATCATCAGGAATTGATATTGTAATATCAAGTGGATATAAATGGATGTTAGGTGGTTATGGAAATGGTTTTATTTCTTTCAATAAAATTATTCCTTTACATCATTTTAAAAAAGATTTAAACTCAACTAATCTGCTTGAAATTTTTGAACAAGGCCATCTTGATACTTTATCTTTTGGAAGTTTGGGATTTTCTTTAAATCAAATATCAAGTTATGGAATGAAGAAAATTGAAAATCAAATTAATTTATTATCATCTTATGCAAAAGAAATACTTACTAAAAAAAAACTGTTAAGTGATAAAATAGTTAGAAGAAAACATCATTCTAGTATTTTCAACATAAAGGGAGATCATAATTTATTTGTAAAACTCAAAAAAAATAAAATCATTTGCTCCAAAAGGGGAGACGGTTTAAGAATTAGTTTCAATTTTTATAATAAAAAAACTGAAATAGATTTATTAAATAAGATATTATGAAACTATTAATCTGTAACTGTAAATGATGATATCCCAGAATCAGAGTTAGAACCATGATTATCGATAGTTACTATTCTCCAATAATATTTTCCAGTAGTACTTAATGTAATTGTTTTAGACCTTGTACTATGATTTGAAAATATCCTAGTGGAAGCGTCAGTTTGGTCCAAATAAATATCAAATTTATGGGAATCATCTTCATCTATATCAGAAACAGACCATGTTAATTCAATATTACCTTTTTCAACTGATATATCAGGTGCTGGAGTTAAAAGTTCAGCAGGAAAAGGAGCGTAGTTTGTTAGTGCTTCTCCAGAAAGATAAAACTTCCATTTATCACTTTTTGCAGTAGTGTTTGAGCTATTTGAGGATGTTATTTGCCATGAGTAAGGGTATCCTTTAGTTAACGTTACTTCAGCACTTGTAGCTGTAGTAGTTGTAGTACTTATTTGGTTTGTAAGCAAGTTTTTTATAGTCAAAGTGTATGATGTAGTATTTTCAGATGCATTCCAACTAAAATTAACAGCATCAACCTCAAGACATTCAGAGTTATTTGCAGGAGAGCTTAGTATTGCTTTGGTAGGAGTAGGAGTTGGTGGTGGGTCAACTGGACCACCCCCGCCGTTGTCTTCGCCTCCTCCTCCAGAGCAAGCGATTAATAAAACACTAAATAGAAATATTGGTATAAATAAATTACTTTTCATTATTCTTTAATTACTTTGATTGATTTATTAACAGTTTTCGAATCAACTTGAAGAATATAGATTCCTGATTCAACGTCAATTAATGGAACATTCACTGACCTAGAGTAGGGAACCTTATCGTTTTTAGTCCAGATTATTCTTCCTGAAATATCAAATAATGTTAGGTTAACGTCATTGTCATTTCCACCTACCCAAAGGTTAGAAGACTCATTAGCAGGATTTGGACTTAGTAAAATATTTTCGGAAATAAATATTGTTTCTTCAAATATTCCTTGACATTTAATATCAGTATATACTTTAATTGTATTGAATCCAGATTTTAAAGGAAGTGTAATATTACTTTGTGTAGTGTTTATTAATTCACCATTTAAAATAATATTGTATTTGTCATTTCCATTTAGTTCAAGTTCAACTTCTTTTGAATCTCTGTTAATAGCTGATAAAACATCTAAATCAACAGGTTCTTCTATATTTAAATTAAAACACTGCTTGAAATTTGGGAAAGTTTCATTGGTTAAACAAACCTGATATTCAGCAGCCTGTAAATCAGTTAAATTCCAAGAGGAACTGACATCTTCCTCAGAGTGAGAAAAGCCTGCTAAATTAGAAGTTACGTTTAACTTAAAAGGATTCTCAAAATCTCCCTTGATTTCCAAAGAAATCATTCCATTATTTGATGATCTACAAACTTCGTTAGTGTACTGTAGAGAGAATGTGTCGCTTGGAATTGGGTTAGGGTCACATACATCTCCAATATTATCTCCGTCATAATCTTCCTGATTTGGATTTGCAGTATTAGGGCAATTGTCTTCACTATTTACAACTCCGTCACCGTCATTATCATTAGATAGGACAATTAAATTAATTTCTACAGGTTGAATGTTTTGATCATCTGCTGTAGCTTTTATTGTTAACGGATATGTTTTTGCCATAGTTTCCTGAGGCACAGATACTGTAATTTCAACTTCTCCATCCTTATCAACTGTAAATGTTTGTGATGGTGAAAACTCTACTTGCGAATTTTCTGGAAGCCCTTCAACATCAAATGAAGTCTCGAAATTGTAATCACTAAATACCCTTAACTTTATTTTAAACGAACCACTTTGCGCTTGGTAAACCTTGAAATTTGGTTCAGGGGAACTAAGTTGAAGTAGTGGGCCATCGGATGAGAAGAATGAAGAGAAAACCCCTCTACCATAAGTTCCGGCAAAAACCTTGTAATCATCTCTCATATCCAAATCAGT
>SGZG01000056.1 GCA_004214185.1 Flavobacteriales bacterium
ATTGCCAAATTTATATAAGATTCAGAATGTGATGTTCCTTGAATATCTAAAGAAAAATAAGGTTGATCTTGAAAATTTTTAGTAATTATATTTATAACTCCTGCTACAGCCTCTGATCCATACAATGTGCTACTTGGGCCCTTGACAATTTCAATTCTGTCTATTATCATACTCGGAATTCCACTCAAACCATACACTGAAGCTAAATTTCCATACATAGGAATACCATCCAATAAAATTGAAGTATAAGGTCCCTCAAGTCCATTTATACTAATTGAATTTGTATAACAAACTCCACAAGCTATAACTTCTTGAGCTCCATTAATAAGCTGAATAATTTCCTTAACAGTACTTCCAGCAGAGGGTAAAAATGAATTTATTTTTTTTGAAGTAATGACATTTACCTTAACCGGAGATTCAGTAACAAATTGATCTCTCAAACTTCCTGTAACAATAATTTCGTTTAAACCATTAATATCTTCTTCTAAGATTACAACTAACTTCTGTAAATCTTTATCGATATTTTTTATAGATATTTTTTTTGAAATATATCCTAAATAGGATACCAGTAGGTAATTGTCTTTTGAAGAATCAACTTGAATTTCAAAATATCCATTCTCATTTGATGTTACTCCATAACCAGAATCTACAATACTTATAGTAGCAAATTCTAATGGTCCATCGTTTGAATTTATAGAACCTTGAACGTTAACAATTTGTGCATTTATGAAAAATGGGAGAAATAATAAAATATATTTCATAAACTATCCTAAGGCAACATCTAAAATCATCATCACTATAAATCCGCCAATAAAACCTAATGTAGCTATATCAGTATTTTTATCTAACTGTGTTTCAGGAATTACCTCTTCAATAACAACGAATATCATGGCTCCTGCAGCAAATGCTAAGGCGTAAGGTAGAATTGGTGTAAAAAAAGTTACAGCAAGAGCTCCAATAACAGCAGCGATTGGTTCAACAGCTGCAGATGCTTGCCCATACATAAAGCTTTTTCTTCTGCTCATTCCTTGACGTCTTAGTGGCATTGATACAGCTATTCCCTCGGGAAAATTTTGAATTCCAATTCCAATTGCTAAAACAACAGCTCCAGTTAGTGAAGCTTCAGGCAAACCTGCAGCAACACCTCCAAAAAGGACGCCTACTGCTAATCCCTCTGGTATATTATGAAGTGTAATTGCTAACGTTAGTAATGTAGATTTATGCCATGGAGTTTTTATTCCTTCGGCCTCTTTAAAATTTATATGAAGATGTGGTAAGGTTTTGTCTAAACCAAAAATAAATAAAGCACCAAGAGCAAATCCAACAGCGGCTGGAATAACTTTTATAAATCCTTCTCCCTCACTCATTTCTATTCCCGGAGCTAGGAGGCTCCAAAAACTAGCAGCAACCATAACACCTCCAGTAAAACCTAACATACCGTCTAAAAAAACACGATTCATAGTTTTAAATAAAAAAACAAATGAGGCGCCAAAAGCTGTCATTCCCCATGTAAATAAAGTTGCATATAGTGCTCCTAAGACTGGATCAGTGTTTTGAAAAAATGTAATTATTTCTTGAAACATGATTTAAATTTTAGTTATATATAAATTACTTGCTGATTTGATAGAAATCGTAAGATTAGTCTCATCTAAACCAATATGTAATGATTGATCAAATTCCTCTTGGTGAAGTACTTTTATGTTACAACCCAGAGATATTTTTCTTTTGTCTAAATACTTAAGAAAAGCTGAAGAGGAATCTTTAACACCAATGAATTTTCCTGTTTCACCAATTCCTAAATCGCTTAATTTTAGTTTTGGAGTGATCTTAATAAATCCAGCTGGATTAGGTATAGGATCTCCATGCGGATCATGAGTAGGAAAATTTAAAAACTTATCTAATTCGTTGGTCAATTTTTCTGATTGAATATGTTCCAACTGCTCGGCTACTTCATGAACTTCATCCCATTTAAAATCTAATTTTTCTACTAAAAAAACCTCCCACAATCTGTGTTTTCTTATAATTTTAAGTGCTGTTTTTCTACCAAGTTCAGTTAATTGCGCACCATGATATTTTATATAGACTATAAGTAATTTTTCATTTAGTTTTTTTAGCATTTCAGTAACTGAAGAGGCTTTAGTATTTAAATTTTTTGCAATAGAGTTAGTTGAAACACCATCTTCAGAATTAATGGATAAATGAAATATAGACTTTAAATGATTTTCTTCAGAAAGAGATAACATAGTACAAAGATATAATATTTAGTGTAATTTAAAAAATAATTTAGGCTTACCTAAATTATAACAAAAAAAATTTATAGTTTTCTATCCATAAGTGATTTAGAAAATTTAATTAATTCTAATTTTTTTTCGTTTGAAATACTTAATTTTTCTATTGATAATAAAGCTCGATTTGTGTATTCTTTGACTAAATCAAGCGTCTTAGAATCTGAACCTGTGTCTTTAAATATTTTTTTGACTTTTGAAATTTTATCTGTTTTATTGTAGTTGTTGTAGAGTTTTATTAATTCCTCTTTTTGTAGTTTATCAGAATTTGATAAAGATAAATGAAACATAGCTGTTTTTTTATTTTCAATGATATCTCCACCTATTGACTTACCTACTAATGATTGATTACCAAATGTATCTAAATAATCATCCTGAAGTTGAAAAGCTATACCTAAATCTACTCCAAAACTATAAATGAGCTTTAAATCAGATTTGGAAGCACCTGATATAATGGCCCCCATTTTTAAAGCAGCGCCAACCAAAACTGCAGTTTTTAATTCAATCATATTGATATACTCATTGAAAGTAACATCAGATTTATTTTCAAAATCAATATCTAGCTGTTGGCCTTCACAAACTTGTAATGCTACTGTATTTAAAACATTATTTAGTTTTTTGTAAATATCAGATTCGTATGAGTCTAATAGTTTATAAGAATAAATTAATAAAGCATCACCTGAAAGAATAGCTTGGTTAACATTCCATTTTAAATGTACAGTTTGATTACCTCTTCTTAATGCAGCTGAGTCCATTATGTCATCATGCATTAAAGTAAAGTTGTGGAAACATTCAACTGAAAGAGCAGCTGGAAGTGCTTTTTTGTAGTCACTACCAAAACAATTAGCGGACATTAATACTAAATAAGGTCTAATTCTTTTGCCGCCTATACTTAAAATATAGCTGATTGGATTGTAAAGAGATTTAGGTGAATTAGAAAAAGTTAAGTTTTCTAATCCTTTGTTAATTAAATCGGCATAAAATTTGATATTATTCAAACTGAAAATTTAAGTTAAAAATACACCTTTTACATTTCAATATTAAATTACACTCCAGAAACTTTGGAAACTATTTGCGTTTTACAAGTTTCCTAATTATATTTGCACTCCAAAAAAAATAAATTGAAAGAATTAATCTTAGAAAAAACCCGAGAGCTCTTTCTAACCATTGGATTTAAAAGTGTCACAATGGATCACATTGCTAATGCAATGGGGATATCAAAAAAAACCATTTATAATTTTTTCGAAAATAAAACTGATTTGGTTAAATCAGTTACAAACTATATGTTTAAAAGCATAACTGGTGGAATTACAGAAATAAAAAAAACATCTGAAGATCCAATAAGCGAGCTGTATGATATCAATTTATTTTTGATAAAATATTTAAAAAAAGAAAGTACATCCCCCTTGTACCAACTTGAAAAATATTATCCGCTAATTCACAAAGACATAAATAATAAGCAGTTTGATTTTATAACCAAATCCACACGCGAAAGTCTTGAAAACGGGATAAAGCTTGGCTTATTTAGACACGATATTAAAATAGATTTTATTTCAAGACTTTACTTTAAGGGTATGATTGGAATAAGAGACTTAGATACATTTCCATCAAAAATTTACGATCCAGTAAAACTTAAGATAGATTTTATTGAATATCATTTAAGGGCTATAGTCACTGAAAAAGGATTAAAAAAATTAAACCAGTTTATAAAAAAATAATGAAAAAAATAGTTTTATTTATCTCTCTATCTCTTTTGTCTTTTAATCTGAAAGGCCAAAATGCTTTCACATTAGATAGCGCAATAGACTATTCTTTAAATAACAATAGATCATCTAAAAACGCAGCAAGTGATATCGAAAAAGCTAATGCAAAAAAATGGGAAACCATAGCAACCGGTTTACCACAAATAAATGCTTTTATTGATTATAATAATAATTTAAAACAACCTATTTCATTAGTGCCTGCTGAGTTTTTTGGAGGAAATCCCGGTGAATTTGCAGAACTTTCTTTTGGAACTAAACAAACAATTGATGGGTCTGTTACCCTAACTCAATTATTATTTGATGGATCATACATGATAGGTCTTGCTTCAATAAAACTTTATATGGATATAGCATATAAGGCCAAAATAAAAACAGATCAAGAGGTTAAAAAAGCGACTATTTCCGCATATGGGAATGCACTAGTGAGTCAAGAACGAGTAGAAATTCTTAAAAGAAACATAAAAAATGTCGAGGAGAATTTAAACGAAATCAAAAAGATTTATGAAAATGGCTTTACTGAACTTGAAAACGTTGAGCAGTTAACAATTTCTTACAGTTCTTTGAAAAATTCTTTAGACTATGCCATTAAAGTAAATAAAACATCATTAAACCTTTTGAAGTTGATTATTGGATATGACATTGATAAAGAAATTGTACTTCTTGACAATCTTTCTGGCCTAACATTAAAGAGCTCCAACCTGGAAAAGTCTAAAGAAAGTTTCGATATTGAAAAAAACATTGATTACCAGCTTGCATTAAATAATAAAAAATCACAACAAACTTTACTTAGACTTGAGCAATCAAAAGCTCTTCCGACATTAAGAGCGTTTGTTAAAGGTGGCTACGACGGAAATAACGATTCTTTTAGGTTTTTTAAATCCAATCAAAAATGGTATGGGTATTCTTTTGTAGGAGTTACTATGTCCGTTCCGATATTTAGTTCTTTAAGAAAATCTGCTAAAACTCAACAAGCTAGAATAGAATTTGAAAAATCAAAAGTTGATTTATCTGAATCTAAAAATCAAATTCTTATTGAGTTAGAAAACGCAAATAGTGAATACGAATATGCTGTTAACTCATACAATAATGCAGTTGAAAATTTAAAGCTTGCTGAAAAAATTGAAAAGAAAAATCAAATTAAATTTTTAGAGGGATTAATTTCTGGATTAGAACTAAGACAAGCACAAATTCAACTTTATACAATACAAAATCAACTTCTTCAATCAATGCTAGAAGTAATTAATAAAAAAACTAATCTTGAAATTATTTTAACTCAGAATTAAATAATATGAATAAAAAATTTTACCTATTTACATTACTACTTTTATTTTCTTGCGAAAGCAATGAGACTTTTGAAAGTATTATTGAATCAAATGATATTGAAAAAATCAAGCTAGCTAGAAAAACTATTGTAGCTTCTCAGCAAGATCTAAATACAAAAATTGAACTATTGGACAATAGGATTGAAGAGTTAAATGAAAATCCTCAGTTACCAATAGTGCAAGTGGTAAGTATTAAACCCACTCAGTTTGATCATTATATTCAAGTTCAAGGAAGTGTTAAATCAGACCAACTAATCAACATTTTACCAGAATTTTCTGGAATCATTAAAAATATTTACGTAAAGAGTGGAGATAAGGTAAAAAAAGGAGATCCTCTTGTGAAAATTGATGATGGAGGGTTAAAAGAGCAATTATCACAACTTGAGATAAAATTTGAATTAACAAAAACAACTTTTGAAAGACAAAAAAGGCTATGGGAGCAAAAAATTGGAAGTGAAATCCAGTTTTTGGAAACCAAATCAATGTTCGAAGCACAAAAGCAGGCAATTAATCAATTAAAAAAACAAATACAAAAAACATTAATTCAAGCTCCATTCAAAGGAACAATTGACAATGTCATTGTTAAACTTGGAGAAGTTGTTTACCCTGGAAGATCAAACCTCATGATGTTATTAAATATGGATAATCTTTATGTTGAATCAAATGTTCCAGAAAAATATATCTCCTCCATAAAAGTAGGGAATAAAGCCATTCTTGAATTTCCACTAATTGGAAAATCAGTTTCAACAATTATTCGTCAATCTGGAAATTACATTCATCCAATAAATAGAACTTTTAAAATTGAAATGGATATTGAATCTGTTGACTTTGGAGTTAAGCCTAATTTAAATTCTAAAGTTAGAATCAATGATTACTCAAATAAAAAAGCTTTAATGATAAATCAAAATATCATTAGTGTTGACAGTAATAACG
>SGZG01000057.1 GCA_004214185.1 Flavobacteriales bacterium
CTCAGAGAGTTAATTACTCCAATGATTTAAATAAATATGTAATATTAGGGGTTACTGGACCAAATGAATATGAAAACAATGTTGATAACAATTGGTACACTAACTACAGTGCAAAGTGGTGTCTTGAATATACAATTGAAACTCTGAATAAAATATTGAAATCTAAAAAAAATACATACAATAAAGTCATTATTGAAACATCGCTAGAAAAAAATGAAATCAAAAAATGGAAAAAAATTATTGACAATATTTATTTGCCATATTCAAAAGATTTAAAAATTTTTATTCAAAATGATGGTTTTTTAAATAAAGATTTAAGCACCGTAAGTGATATTCCAAAAGATCAAAGACCAATTAATCAGAATTGGTCATGGGATAGAATTTTAAGATCTCCTTATATAAAACAAGCCGATGTTCTTCAGGGTTTTTATTTTTTTGAAGATCATTTTTCAAAAGAAGAACTTGAATCTAATTTTAATTATTATGAGAAGTTTACAGTACATGAATCCTCATTATCAGCATGCATACATAGTATACTTGCAAGTGAAATTAATGATTTAGAAAAAGCCTATGAATATTTTATTAGGGCTAGTAGATTAGACCTTGACGATTATAATAAAGAAATTAAGCAGGGTTTACACATCACCTCAATGGGTGGAACATGGATGACAGTTGTGGAGGGATTTGCAGGATTCCGTGTAAGAAATAATGAAATATATTTTAATACAAAAGTTCCAAAAAAATGGGATAGTTATAGTTTTAAAGTAAATGTTAAAGACAGACAATTACATATTAAAATAGATAAAAACAGCACTTCTATTTCTATTTTAAGGGGAGAATCAATCTATGTAAATATTAATGGAATTAAAACACTTTTAAAAAATTAAAAAATTATGAAAAAAATATTTTTACTTATTTGTTTATTTCTAGTTTCATGTCATAATAAAAAATCTTTTTCAGAAAGTTTCGATATTAATGAAATTAAGGATAGTGTCATTTATGAAGTTAATATTAGACAATATTCAGAATCAGGGACATTTGAAGATTTTACAAAAGATATTCATAAACTTAAAGATTTAGGAATCAAGATAATCTGGCTAATGCCAATCCATCCTATTTCAGAAACAAAAAGAAAAGGAACACTTGGTAGCTACTACTCTATTTCAAATTATAAAGAAATAAATCCAGAGTTTGGCAACAAAGATGATTTTGATAAATTAATTTCTGAAGCTCATAAAAATGAAATGTATGTCATATTGGATTGGGTAGCAAATCATACAGGGTGGGATCATCATTGGATAAAAACAAATCCTGAATATTACACTAAAAATTCAGAAGGTGAAATAACAGATCCTATTAATCCAAGCACTGGTGAATCTTGGGGATGGACTGATGTAGCTGATTTAAACTTTGATAATATGGATATGCAAGAAGAAATGATTAAAGCCATGGAGTACTGGGTCAAAGAACATAATATCGACGGCTACAGGCTGGATGCAGCACACAGCTGCCCTCCGTCATTTTGGAGAAAATCAATCGAGCGAGTTAATGGAATAAAAAAAGTATTAATGCTGGCTGAGTCAGATGGATATCACACTGGTGGTTTTGAGCTAATTGAATTATTTGATATGAGTTATAACTGGTCAGGGCATCATGTTCTGAATAATATTTATAAAAAAGAAAACAACTCAAATGATTTAAAAGAAAATATTCTAAGAAATATTAAAGATTATAGTTCTGAGCATATATTAATGAACTTTACATCTAATCACGATGAAAATACATGGGCAGGTACTGTATTTGACAGGTATGGCAATGGTGCCAAAACCTTTGCTGCATTAACTTATTTTCTTCCAGGCATTCCTCTAATATACAATGGGCAAGAATATGGTTTAGAGAAAAGATTAGAGTTCTTTGAAAAAGACTTTATTCCCAAAAAAGAATCCGAATTTTTTGATTTTTACAAGAATCTAAATAAATTAAAAAAAGAAAATAACCTTCTTGATATTGATCCAAAAATAAGATTTGAAATCATTGAAACAAACAACCCAGAGATAGTTTGTTTTAAAAGATCAAAAGCGGAAGATACTATCTATTTCATAGGTAATCTTTCAGAAAGCAAACAAGAATTTAAATCTAAAGTCAATGGAAAATTGACGAGTTTAAATGTACAAACGGAACTTTCCCTAGCAAGTGGTATTTTAGAACCTTGGGAATTTCACTTCTTAAAAGGAATCAAATAAAAGTGAAATATCGTCTTTTGAAGTTAAGTCTGGAACATGCTCACAGTGAGGAATACCTAACACAGAGTTGGGAATTTTTTTTGAGATGTTTAAAACGGCGGTAGGTAACTCTTTTTCATTTCTGATAGGATCAAAAGAACACTCCTTTAAAAAATCAAAAAAGATGACTCCATTAAATTTAAAAAGATTCATATTAACCCTGGAAATTCCTTTAGAATCTTTAAATTTTTCTAAGTCATTTTGACTTGGTTTTTCAATTATGTCAACCAAATAGTTTTCTTTATCTAATTTTAAAACTGAAAACGATCTAATTTTCTCACTACTAAACTTTAAACATTCTCTTTCATAAGATATAAATGCATTTGATGATTTAGTGGTTCTTATTTTTAGTAAAGCTTCATAACTGTATAAGTTATCACTATTACAAACACAAAAATTTGAGTTTTTTAATATTGGATATTGAACCAAAGTCTGAAAAACAGCATCTGCAGTTCCAGAGGGTTTTACCCTTTTATTTTCAATATATTGAATTACAAAATTTATATTTAAACCCTCATATTTATTATTAGAGAAATAATTTTTAAAGTTCAATGATTTTTCTCCAATAACTAAAAATATGTTTTTAAATCCTGCTTGCTGAGCATTAACTAACAAATAATGAATTAAAGGTTTACCATTTTTATCAACTCCAATCAAACCTTTTTCAACCGTATTAGCTTGGTTTAAAAGATTCTTTGATAGGCCATTGCTGGATTTAGATTTTTTCATTCTAGATGAAAGTCCAGCAGCTAGAATTATTAGAGAGTCATTTATCATTGGTACTAAGAAATGATTTTTAATGGAGAGGTTGTTTTCCACATTCCTCTCGTAAAATCTGGAAATTGCTGTGGCATACCGTCTTCATCAATTGATTTTGCACTCAAGGGAGTAACTGCACTCCAAAAACACCCTTCGTAAACATTTTGATCCAATGGCAAACCATTTTTTAAGCATTCAACAATTCTATACATCATAATTCCATCCATTCCTCCGTGTCCAGATTTTTTTGTTTTAGAATTTAATCTTTTGTATAGAGGATGATCATACTTTTCATATAATGATTTTAAATCTTTCCCTTTTATCCAAGAATGATGATCTTTTGAAATTTCGTCAAATCCTCCTTCTAAGGCAATTCTAGTTGGAAATCCGGCTAATGCACCTTTAGAACCTAAAATGAGGTTATGCCTTGTGTAGGGTCTAGGACTTGTTTCATCCCATTGAACCAATATAGTTCTTCCTTGGTTGGTCTTAATTATTGAGGTATTTAAATCACCATTTTGATAATTAAGTTTATTCCATTTGTGATCATTATCAAAATTTTTAGCTGCAAATAATTGTCTACCAACTGACGGAGTTGAATAAGAAACTATTGATCTAAAATTATCATCCTTCCTTGCGATATTCATGTATTGAGCAACTGGTCCTAGGCCATGTGTAGGGTAAAGATTTCCTTTTCCATTAGCATAATGGTGTGTTCTCCAAGATCCTGTTCCTCTGGATTCTTCAAACATTTGGAATCGAAGTTCATGAATATAAGCAGCTTCTGCATGTAAGAGTTGACCAATAACCCCTTTTCTGCACATGTTTAAATACATTAACTCTTCTCTACCATAATTTACATTTTCCATCATCATGCAATGCTTCTGAGTTTTTTCAGATGTATTTACAATATCCCACATTTCTTGGGTTGTAATTGCAAGAGGAACCTCACAAAATGCATGTGCCCCATCTTTCATAGATTGTATAACCATTGGAGCATGGTTGTTCCAATTAGTTGATATAAAAACTATGTCAGGTTTCACTTCTTTCAGCATGACCTTCCATTTATTTTCATCTCCCCAATATAATTTTACATCGTTAGAATTTGAATTGTAGGATTGTAATCTCTTTAGTTCTCTTTTTACATTATCGTTATATAAATCACAAAGTGCAACAACTTTGGTATTTTCTAAAGTTGCAAAGTTTTTTAAATGTCCTGGTCCTCTTGCACCTAAACCAATAAAAGCAGCTTTGATATTATCAATTGGCTTATCTGCAAAATCACCCATATAAGTTCCAGGTGATGATTTTAACATATTTTCCTGACAACTAAGACTCAATGTTGATGCACCTACAATACCTAAGGAAGATTTCTTAAGAAAATTTCGTCTGTTATAATTTTTCATTACTAATATATTTTTCCCAATTCCAAGCGGAAATTAATGCTTCTTTAATAGTAAGTTTAGATTTCCATTTTAATTGGTTATTTGCTTTTGAAACTTCAGCATAGCACTTTTCTACATCTCCACTTCTTCTATTACCAATTTTATAATTTAATTTAATTCCAGTAAATTTTACAAAACCCTCTATTAATTCTAAAACTGAAGTTGCTTTTCCAGTTCCAATGTTAAAAGTATCATAATAATTACTTTCTTTTTTAATCTTTAAAAAATTTAACCCAACTACATGTGCATTAGCTAAATCAATAACGTGAATATAATCTCTTAAACAAGTTCCATCATGGGTATTATAATCGTTTCCAAAAACAGTTAGAATGTCTCTTTTACCAATAGCTGTTTGAGTGATGAAAGGAACTAGGTTCTGAGGTGTTCCGATTGGAAGCTCCCCAATTAGGGCAGAATCATGAGCTCCTATTGGATTGAAATACCTTAAAGACAATACATTAAAGTTTGATGATGATTTAACTAAATCAAACAATATTTCTTCTCCTATTTGTTTGGTGTTTCCGTAGGGAGATTCTGCTATTTTTATTGATTCAAGCTCTGTTATAGGTAATATATCAGGTTTTCCATATACAGTTGCTGATGAACTGAAAATAAAATTTATTTTTTTATCAAGCTTTTTTAAAGCAGTTAATAAATTTAAAAGAGATATAATATTGTTATTATAATATTTTAATGGATCATCAACACTTTCTCCAACAGCTTTAGAAGCTGCAAAGTGAATAACGCCATCAATATCATTATTAGATTTTATAAAAGATTCAGTTAATTCTAAGTTCTTCAAATCCAATTCTAAAAATTTTATTGAACTTTTAGTTATGCTTTCAATTCCATCTAAAACTCTTAACGAAGAGTTTGATAAGTCATCTACAATAACAACCTCATATCCATTACTGCAAAGCTCCACAACCGTATGACTTCCAATGTAACCAAGACCACCTGTAACTAATATTTTAGACATAGTATTTTCAAAGTTTTACTAAGTTAGTAAAATTAAAAACCCAAAATGAAAGGTTTAAAAGACTTATTATACAATCATTGTGAAAATCAAATAAATTTAAAATTGAAAAATTATTTGAGTATTGATAATGAACTTGTTGAATCTCTCAAAAAAGAAACTAAAAATAGTTCCGGTGATAAACATGAAACAACAAGAGCCATGATTCAAATTGAAAGAGAA
>SGZG01000058.1 GCA_004214185.1 Flavobacteriales bacterium
ACGTCTTAAAATTTTACAAACCAGAACCAAAACAAGCCGTTAAACTTGTTGACCAAGACAATTTAGACGAATTAATTAACCTTTTACATACAGAAGCTAAAGTTTTATAAATTATGCCAGTACTAACATATATAGAATCCTCAAACGGAAAAATTAAAAAAAATGGTTTTGAACTTGCTTCTTACAGCCATGAACTTGCAAAACTTCTAAATACAGATGCAGTAGCAATAACAATAAATGCTTTGGATAATACTGAACTTAGTAATTATGGAATATCGAAAGTTCTTAAAGTAAATAACGATTCACTCTCTAAATTTAATGCAAAACAATATGCAGATATTATTTCTCAAGCAATGAACAGTGTTGATGCCAATATTGTTGTGTTAAGCAGTAGTTCAGATTCAAAATATTTAGCTCCAATTTTATCAGCCCAAAACAACTCGGCTTATATAAATAATGTTACAAGTTTACCATCAAGTTTAAGTCCTTTCACTGTAAAACGTACAGTATTTACCAATAAAGCATACAGTGATACTAGTACTAGTTCAAGTAAAATCATTATTGGATTATCCAACAATTCATATGGAACTCAAGAAAATAAAACCTCACTTAATGAAGAAGATTTTCTAGTTACTGTTGCTGATTCTACCCTTTCAGTTGAATCCTCTGAGAAAGTTTCAGGGAAAATATCCATTGCAGATGCTGATATTGTAGTTTCTGCAGGAAGAGGAATGAAAGGTCCTGAAAATTGGAACTTAATCGAAGATCTAGCCAATACTTTAGGAGCAGCAACTGCTTGCTCAAAACCTGTTTCTGACATGGGATGGAGACCTCACAGTGAGCACGTTGGTCAAACTGGTAAACCTGTAGCAACAAACCTTTATATTGCAATCGGTATTTCAGGTGCAATCCAACATCTTGCTGGAATAAATTCTTCAAAAATAAAGGTTGTTATAAATAATGATCCTGAAGCTCCCTTCTTTAAGGCTGCTGACTATGGTATTGTTGGAGATGCCTTTGATGTTGTACCAAGATTGAATGAAAAACTAAAAGAATTTAAAGCGCAAAACTCATAAATTTTTAATACTTTAGAAGTTATTACTAACTTCTAATAAATGAGCTTAATTCGTTTGACAATTGACAGAATTTCATACAGTCAAAACACTAATGGTGCTTATGCATTATTGCTGAACGAAAAGGGAGGAGAAAGAAAACTTCCAATTGTAATAGGAGGATTTGAAGCTCAGTCAATTGCAGTTGCCTTAGAAAAAGAAATTAAACCACCCAGACCTCTTACTCACGATTTATTTAAAAATTTTTCTGATTGTTTCGAAATAAATTTAAAACAAGTAATTATCCATAAAATAGTTGATGGAGTTTTTTTTTCTAGCCTTATATGTGTCAGAGATAAAATTGAAGAAATTATTGATTCAAGAACCTCTGATGCTATAGCTCTTGCCATAAGATTTAATTCACCCATATTTACTTATGAGAGTGTTTTAGAAACAGCTGGAATTGTTCTTAAATCAAATACTAAAAAATCTTTTATTAAATCTTCTAAATCTGAAAACTTTGAGTTCAATAAAATGTCAAAAAATCAAATTAAAAAGGCAATTGAAATAGCTGTAAAAAATGAAGATTATGAGCTAGCAGCTAAATTAAGAGATGAAATAAATAAGAAAAATGAATAACTTCTTTTTATACATACAAACAAGTGATCTTATTAATAATGAAATAATTTTAAGCCAAGGCTTTTCATTTGAAAGTTTTTACAGGGGTGTTATTGGGATGATTTCTCTTGTCATTATAGCTTATTTTTTTAGTGCAGACAAAAACAAAATAAATTGGAAAACAACTTTTTTAGGGCTAGCCACACAACTTATAATGGCTATTTTAATTCTAAGGGTAGAGTTTGTTCAAAATATTTTTGAGTTTTTTGGAAAGATTTTCGTTAAAACTTTGGATTTTACAATGGAGGGGAGTAAGTTTTTACTAGGTGATATGGTAAATGTTGAGAGTTTTGGGTATGTTTTTTTGTTTCAAGTTCTTCCAACTATAATATTTTTCTCAGCCTTAACATCTGTTTTATTTTATTTGGGAATTATCCAGAAAGTTGTAAAAATATTAGCACTTAGCTTAAGTAAGCTTTTGAATATTTCAGGAGCCGAAAGCTTAAGTGTTGCTGGAAATATTTTTTTAGGACAAACCGAAGCCCCATTAATGATAAAAGCTTATTTAGAAAAAATGACTAAATCAGAAATTCTACTAGTTATGATTGGTGGAATGGCAACTGTTGCAGGCGGAGTTTTAGCGGCTTACATTGGTTTTTTAGGAGGTGAAAATGAGGCTCTTAAACTTTACTACGCAAAGCATTTATTGACTGCATCTGTAATGGCTGCACCTGGAGCAATAGTTATATCTAAAATATTGTATCCACAAGTTAATGTGATAAATAACGACGTTACTGTATCTCAGGAAAAAATTGGTTCAAACCTACTTGATGCTATAGCTAATGGAACTACTGAAGGATTAAAATTGGCTGCAAATGTTGGGGCCATGCTTTTGGTTTTTATTGCTTTTATAGCTATGATTAATTTTGGTTTTGAAAAGATTGGATCTATTTCATCCTTAAATTCATGGATTAGTAATAACACCACCTATGATTTTTTATCTATTGAATTTATTTTAGGATATGTATTTTCTCCAATTATGTGGATAATTGGTGTTGCTAAAGAGGATATGGCTTTAATGGGTCAATTACTAGGAATCAAATTAGCTGCAAGTGAATTTATTGGTTATATGCAACTTGCTGAACTAAAAGACATAACTAACTTAGTACATCTTAAATACGAAAAATCAATTTTGATGGCTACTTATATGTTATGTGGGTTTGCAAATTTTGCATCAATAGGAATACAAATTGGCGGAATTGGATCTTTGGCTCCAAACCAAAGAATTAATCTGTCAAAATTTGGAATGACTGCTGTACTTGGAGGAACTTTAGCATCATTATTATCTGCTACAATTGCAGGAATGATAGTTGGTTAATATCTATTAATAAGTTCAAGAATTTTTTTTCAAACAAATTTTATTAATTTATATTTTTGATTTTTTATATGAAACAGTATTTAGATTTAGTAAAGCACGTTCTTGAAAATGGGAATGAAAAGTCAGACAGAACTGGAACAGGAACAAAAAGTGTTTTTGGATACCAAATGAGATTTGATTTATCAGAGGGGTTTCCAATGGTAACAACCAAAAAACTTCATTTGAAATCTATTATTCATGAACTTTTATGGTTTATTAAAGGAGAAACTAATATTGAATACCTAAAAAATAATGGTGTTAAAATATGGGACGAGTGGGCGGATAAAAATGGAGATTTAGGACCAGTATATGGTCATCAATGGAGGAACTGGAATAGCGATGGAATTGATCAAATTAGTGAATTGATTAATACTCTAAAAACTAATCCAGACAGTAGAAGAATGCTAGTTACTGCTTGGAATCCCGGTGTTCTGCCCGACACTAGTAAAAGTTTTAGTGAAAACGTAGAAAATGGAAAAGCTGCTTTACCACCATGCCATGCTTTTTTTCAATTTTATGTACACAACAATAAACTATCATGTCAACTTTATCAAAGAAGTGCAGATATTTTTTTGGGAGTACCATTTAACATCGCATCTTATGCTCTATTAACAGAAATGATAGCACATGTTTGTGGATTTGAAACTGGTGATTTTGTTCATACATTTGGCGATGCTCACATTTACAACAATCACATCGACCAATTAAAACTTCAAATTTCAAGAGAACCAAGAAAGTTACCTCAACTCAAAATTTTAAATGAGATAAATAATATTAATGATTTTTCTTTTGATGACTTTGAAATTTTAAATTATGATCCGCATCCTCACATCAAGGGAAAAGTAGCCGTGTAAGTATAAATTATTGAATTCTTAATTTACATACCTTTCAGTATGTTTATTCTCAAAAAAGAATGTGATTTTTTGTTAATTATTTAATATATTCATAAATCTAAAATCATATTTTATTACTCTGAAAACCAGAACAATGGCATAAAAATTGATATTAATTAAAAAACTTTTACTTTGACATTCAATAAAAATAAATTCGCAATATTAAGTCTGGTGTTATTATTAGGCATTGGATTTAACTTCAAGACTATCAATTACCAATACAAAAGATTAGTTCACAGCTATAATTTAAAAAATAGTCCGGTAAAATCTACTTATAATTTAACAAAATCTGAAAGGAGAGACATTGGGCTTCCACCAAATAAATATCAAGAAAAAATATGGGAGCTATCGATGAACCCAATGACAGGAAAGACTGAAATAGATAAATTATTTAAGTTACAAAATGAATTGAGAGAATCAAGAATGTCAAAAATCAAAAAATTTTTAGTTCCTGGTGAATCAGAAGAAATGAAATGGATAAGTAGAGGACCTTACAATATTGGAGGAAGAACAAAAGGCCTCATGTTTGATCCTAATGATGAAAATGACGAGACTGTTTTCTCTGGTGGTGTAAGTGGGGGTCTTTTTAAAAATACAAATATTTCAAATCCAGATTCAGAATGGGAACATATTACATATGGGATCCCTGAAAATATTCCAGTTTCTTCAATTGTATACGATCCAAATGATCTCAATACATTTTATGTTGGAACTGGTGAGTCTTACACTGGAGCTGAAGCCCTTGGAAATGGTCTTTGGAAATCTACCGATGCAGGTCAAACTTGGAATAATGTATTTGGTGGTAAAACTGATGCAGTATACAGAAGCGGGTCTAGCTCTATGGAAGTTACAAATCTTGATTTAGGTCCCTACAATTTTATAGTTTCATCTTTTAGTCCAGAAATTGATAATACTTCAATAGTTGGTGATATAATTTTAGCAAATGATGAAAACGATGAGGGGGTAACTGGAGATACAGATTGGGGAGGAACAGATTCTATTGAAGGATCTATTTATGATGCCTGTTCAGATTTACAAAACTCATCTGATATTAATGGAAAAATTGCAGTTATTGAAAGAGGGGATTGTACTTTCGTTGAAAAAGTAAGAAGAGCACAACAAGCTGGTGCAATAGCAGTAATTGTTGTTAATCGTGATGATGGAAGTAAAGAAGATTGGGATCAAGCACCATATGCTATGGGTGGTTCAAATTTTGATGACATTACAATCCAAAGTGTTATGATTTCAACTGATGATGGTAATGCTTTAAAAAATGAATTATTAGACGGTAATAATGTTAATGTAAAACTTAGAATAATTAATTCAACTGCTCCAACTGGTGCAACAGTTAGCCCTGGAATATTTTATGTAAACGATGTTGTAGTAAGAAACAATGGAGGTGTCTCTGAAGTTGTTATTGCTGCTGGAACTTCAATCCACAGAGATGATAATAATCATATTTTTGGTGCAGATGATTATGGTATATGGAAATCAACTGACGCAGGAAGTTCTTGGGACAAAGTAC
>SGZG01000059.1 GCA_004214185.1 Flavobacteriales bacterium
ATTACAGAAGCATTCTCAAATCTTACATTAGTCCAAGGTTGTAAAGCAAAACCTTTATCTTCTGAAAAGTTAGGGTTTTGTCCTATAAAATATGATTTTGCACCTTCAAAATTGAGTCTAAATTGACTATCCTTTGCTTTTGTTGGTTTAAATAAGACGTTTCCTGATTCAAATCCATAAAGTCTAGCTATCATCTCTTCAGTTTCTTTCTCGCAAACTTTCAAGTCATTTTTAAGGCTTCCTATTTTTACCAAATTCGTTCCCCATTCATTTTGAATGTTTTCAATATCTTTTAATGAAATCATTAGTGTAATTTTTAAGAAACAAATTTAATTATTTGCTTTTTAATTAATATTATAGATTTGCAAAATTATATTAAGAACATGCAAAGCAAACATATTAACGTAACTAAAAGAGCAAGATACTATCAAATTGGCGAAGCTAATTCTTCAATTAAAAAAGTTTGGATGGTATTTCATGGGTATGCGATGTTAAGTGAATTTTTTATCAAAAAATTTGAAATCCTAAATGATGGGGAAACGTTGATAATTGCACCAGAAGCTTTAAATCGTTTTTACATTACAGAAGATTTTAGTCGTGTTGGAGCAAGCTGGATGACTAAACTCGAAAGAGAAAATGATATTATTGAAAATAACCAATATATTGAATCATTATTTCAAAAGGTTGCGAAAGACATTGGGCATTCAAATTTTCAACTCAATGTTCTAGGCTTTTCACAAGGAAGTGCAACAGCATGCCGTTGGGTTTTTTCAGCTAACAACAAGGTAAATAATTTTATTGTTTGGGCTGGAGACATTCCTAAAGATAGTTTAACTGCAGAAAATAAATCAAAATGGAATTCTTTGAACATATTTTTAGTTTTTGGGACAAAAGACCCTTTAATTACAACTGATCTTAGTCTCAAATTTCAAAAAAGAATATCTGAGTACAAATTAAATTTCGATCTTGTTGAATACGATGGGGATCATAGGATTTTTCCTAAAGTTTTAAAAGAGGTATCAGAAAAATTTTAATAATGACAAGCCTTGAAAAACTAAAGAAACTAGATATTCAAACAGCTTTATTGTTTGAAAAACTTGAATCTGAAACTGGTAATAAACTAGATTATTCAAAAAATAAATGGTCGATTTTACAGATTCTTTATCATGTGTGGCTAGCTGAAATTTCCTCAGAAAAATATATTAGAACAAAAACTAAGTACCCGGAAACCATTGTGAATACACCTGTTTTAGCATATGTAAAAGCTTTTCTGACTAAATATTTTTTAAAATTTGGATTTACTGTAAATGCCCCAAAAGTGACAACTGAATTTCCTGAGAAAATTTGTTTAAAAGAGCTTAAGAGTAACTGGAAAAGCTCAAGATTATCTTTTTCAAAACTTATTATCGATCTTGATCAAAAAAACCTTTCTAACAAAGCCATATTTAAACATGCCTTAATGGGACGAATAAACATGTCATTGACACTATATTTTTTTAAGCTCCATTTTCATCACCACCAAAAACAAATAGATAAAATATTGGCTCGTAAAATTATTTAGATCCTGTTCCGTCTCTATTAGGTTTTCTAATTGAGGGCCACCCTCTTGATTTCATCATTTTACCTGTTCTTGGATTCAACACTTGTTCAGGCATAACTCTTCTTGTTCTTGAGGTTTTATCTTCATCTTCACTTGCTTTATATGCTAATATTGCAGTTAGGATGACATTATTTTTCAAATCATCAAAAACAATTTTATCATGGGTATCAAGATTTGTATGCCAAGTGTAATTCCAATACGCCCAATCTAATGCACTTAAGTTGAATGCTGGAACACCAGCAGCAACAAATGATGCATGGTCAGTTCCTCCAGATGACGGGTTGCCAGGGAAATCCGTTTCAATATGTTTAGTAACATCTCTTGGCACATATGAAAGCCAATCAGTTAAATAATCGTAAGAATCTACAAAACCTGAACCATTAATACTTACAACTCTACCTGTCCCATTATCTTGGTTAAAAACAGCTTGAGTATTATCTACAATATTAGGAAAGTCTTCAACAAAAGCTCTTGAACCATTCAATCCTTGCTCTTCGCTTCCCCAATGACCAACCATAATTGTTCTTTTTGGATTTGGATAAATTTTCTTAAGGATTCTCATTGCTTCCATCATAACTAATGTACCTGTTCCGTTGTCTGTAGTACCTTGACCTCCGTCCCATGAATCAAAATGAGCAGATAAAATAACATACTCATCTGGCTTTTCAACTCCTTTAATTTCAGCTATTGTATTAAAGGTAGGAACTTCACCCAGGTCTTTAGATGTTGATACAATCTTAACTTTAGGGGAAGTGCCATTTTCGACCATTCTATAGAGCATAGTGTAATCTTCAAGATTTAAATCCACATTAGGTATCTTTTCAGTTCTTGCGCTAAAAATTTTATTAGCTCCAAAAGCTTTAGACCAATAACTGGAAATCAAACCAACTGCTCCCGCATCTTCAAAAGCTTGATTTATATCTCTGTACCCATAACCTGTCTTTCTTACATTTGCATACCAATCTTCACTTAATTTATCTCTATCTTTTTTCATTTTTTCAAATGATTCTGGTGTTGCATATTCTTCCCATTGATAGTCGGGTCTTCCTGTAATTTGATTTTGACTTACCAAGACAAATTTGCCTTTGATTGTTTTTAACCATTGCTCAAATTCATCTTTATCCTTTATTACCGGTGGCTTTACAACTTCAGCTGTAACTCCTCTTTTTTTAGTTGATGGACTCCAAGCAAGTTGTCTTCCAGCAAGAGTTCTTACTCTGGGTTCTAACATATCCACATGAGTTATTCCTCTTTCCCAACCTCTCCAAACTCCCCATTGGTGAAGCCTTGCAGGCATTCCCCAAGATTCATATTTATTAACTGCCCAATCGTGTGCGTTTTTCATTTGTGGAGTTCCAACTAGTCTTGGTCCTATTAAATCAAATAATTCGTGAGCTAATTGTTCTAACTGTGAGTTCTCAGTCGCTTCCTTTACCATTTTATCAATAGTTACAGTTTGACTATAAGAATTTATTGATAAGGCTATTAAAAGTAAGGTGAATAATTTTTTCATATTAAAATGTTTAAGTGTTAAATTTAAATAAAAAAAAATAAGGCTTGAAAATTGTAAAAAACTTTGTTCTTGATCAAAAAGATTCCAAGCCGATAATTCTAGATTATTATTACGATGAATTATCAAATAAAATGCCACTTATAATTTTTTGTCATGGATATAAAGGTTTCAAGGATTGGGGGGCTTGGGATTTAGTTGCGGAAGAATTTGCTAATAACAACTTTGTTTTTGTAAAATTTAACTTTTCTCATAATGGGGGAACAGCTAAAAATCCAATTGATTTTCCTGACTTAGATGCATTTGGAAATAACAACTTTAGCCTAGAACTTAATGATTTAGATAGAGTAATTGAGTTTGTTTTAAATGAAAAGACTTTCTCAGAAAAAATTGATTATAAAAAGCTTTATTTAATCGGACATAGTCGAGGCGGTGGTATCTGTGCAATCAAAGCAAGTGAAGACCTTAGAATAAAAGGCTTAATCACTTGGGCTGGCGTTAGTGATTTTAAAAGTAGATTTAATGAAAACTCTGACGAATTTGAAAAATGGAAATCAAAGGGAGTTAAATATGTTGAAAACGGAAGAACAAAACAACTGATGCCTCATTACTTTCAGTTTTATCTTGATTTCAAAAAAAACGAGAAAAGGTTTAATATAAAATCTTGTGTAGAAAATCTCATGATACCGTATTTGGTTATTCACGGAGATAAGGATATTTCAGTTAAAAAAGAAGAAGGCCTAAGTTTATTTTCTTGGAATAAGAATAACTCAATATCTATTATTCAAGGCTCAAACCACACATTTGAAACAAAACACCCTTGGAAAGAAAAACATCTGTCTCAAGAACTTAAAAAAGTGATTATGGAAACTATTTCTTTTATTAATAGTATTTAAATCTTTAATGAAGACATATAGTTAAAGTTATCCTTAGCTGAATCAAATTGTGTGGTGCCTGTATAGGCTTCTTGTTCAACTATTAGATTTACAAGACCTTTAGAAACTCCATATGATAAAATAGATGGATAATCAATTGAGCCTGTTCCAAGAGTACAAGATTCAAACTTATTTTCCGGTAAAGACATATAATCTTTTACATGACAGTACTTAAATCTTCCAGGATGTTTATCAAACCAGGCTATTGGATCCTCTCCTGCTGCAATAACCCAGTATATGTCCATTTCAAAATCAACTAAATTAGGATCTGTACCATTCATCAAAATATCTTGAAGAAAAACTCCATCGATTTTTTTAAAAGAATAATCATGATTGTGATAAGCAAACCTTAATCCGTTTTCCTTTGCAATTTGACCACATTGATTAAAAGTGTTTGCAATAGTTTGAAAACCATTAATAGATCTTTCTCCTTCTGCCCATGGGCATATTAAATATTCCACTCCAATTTGAGCTGCTTGGTCGCATTTTATTTTAAAACTTTCTAAATTATTGGTATCACCACAGTGGCTAGCAATCATTTTTAATCCTAATTGATCAAGATATTCTTTGAACTCAATATTGGTCATTCCCCAAAAAAGACCAAGATCCCCTTCGTAACCTTCAACATACTTGTATCCAAATGATGCTATTTTTGCTAAGGCATCTTTGGGGTCCTTATTCATTTCATCTCTAATTGAATACAATTGAATTCCAAATTTAGTTTCGGATGGATTGTTCTGACATGAGCTTATTGACATAGGAAATAAAATTGATGTGGATAACAGCGAACTTTTTAAAACAAATTCTCTTCTTTTCATTGGGTTTTCAATAAATTATACGTTTATTAAATTAACTTAAATTATTGGAAATTTAAAATTTGTTTTGAGGAATCGTTATCTTTACTAGAAATCAAAATTATTATGAAAAAATTATCATTATTATTTACTTTTTTATTGTTTGCATCATGTAATGCCCCTGTTGAAAATCTAGAAAAAAAAGCTGGTTACCTTAAAGCTGGAGATACTAAATACGATCTTTCCTTAGGTGACAATTCAGCTGTTGAGATTTGGGATCAGTACTTAGATGCTCATAACAATCAAGACCTTGAGGCAATTAAAGCTC
>SGZG01000006.1 GCA_004214185.1 Flavobacteriales bacterium
AGACTTTATAACCTAAAGCATTTAATCTTAAAGCTGTTGCAATTCCACCAATTCCTGATCCAATAACAATTACCTTTTTCAATTATTAAAGATTTGAGTTTTTTTATCAATTATAACAAACCTAGAAAAGAGATCTTCCTTATACCACTTTCTTTTCTTTGTTTTTTTAACAATTTCTGAGTGATTTAAATCTTTATATGCAAAATTAGTTACCGATTCTAAATTTTCCCAAATACTAAATGTAGCTTGCTGAATAAAAGGAAGCTCACCAATACCTTTAAACCATAAAACTCCCTTTGCATTTTTAATTGCATTTGAAGCTTTAGGGACAGAATTCCAAAATTCTATTAGTTTAGTAAAATTTAGTGTTGCTCTTGTAATAATCGCAACTGATTTATTTTTATCATACTTTGAGTCATTTACATTAAAAGGATTAATTCCGTCCCATTTTCCATGACTTTTAATAGGTTTTAAAAAATAGTCGTTTCTAGAAAAAGCTTTCTTTGAAATTTCTATTGAATGTTTACTGTTATTTATAAAATCATTTGCAAATTTTAAGTCATCCCAAACACATAAAATTGAATAAGTACTAAAATCTGGAAATAGGCTAAAGCCTGCCCCAGCGCCCGTTCCAAGTAACTTAAAAAATTTTAAACCAGGAGTTTTTTTTAGAATTGATTTAGCAAAATACATTTGTTTAAAAGCCCAATGCTTATTACTAGTGTAGCTAAAAAATGAAATTGTAACCAATGATTTTTAATTTAATAGTTTTGATTTAAAATTGAAATTATTTTGTTTTTAACTTCATTTGAAGAAAAAGATGCTTTCATTGCATTAACATTCACCTCAAGAAATTTATTTTTTAACCAATTAAATTCTTTATTTAGTAACACATATTCTTTATTTAATGTAGTATCTGAAATTGTTCTGCCATCTGTATTTATACTTAATGAGATTCCTTTATTAAGTAAAAAATTAACTGGATGATCTTTTAAATTATTAAATACTTTAGTTACGATATTACTTGTAACACAAATCTCAAGATGAATATTTTCTTTTTTAATTTTTTCAATTAAAGAATTATCCTCAATACATCTAACACCGTGCCCAATTCTATTAGGTTTTAAATACTTTAGGGTATTTGTAACACTGTCTGCTCCAAGTGCTTCACCAGCATGAGCCGTACAAAAGATATTATTGTCTTTTGCAAATTGAAATGATTTTATATGATTATCAATTGGAAAACCAGCTTCATCAGCAGCAATATCAAAGCCAACTACATTCTTATTTGAAAAATCTTTTACTAGTTTGACTGTTTGTAAACTTTGATCAACTGAAAAATGTCTCAAAGTGCATAAAATTAATCCTACTTCAATTCCGCTTTTTTCAGATTCAATTTTGGTTTTATTACTTACAATTTCAACTACATTTTTTGAAGACAATCCTTTTTTTTGATGTAAAAGGGGAGCAAATCTAATTTCTGCATATATTACATTATCATTGGTAAGTTGATCAAAAAGATCTTCAATGACAATTTCTAATTGCTCCTTTGTTTGCATGTACTCTAAAGCAGTATCTGCACACCTTATATAATCTTTCAAACAGCTGCAAGACGTTCCTATAAAATTTTTTTTATAAAATGACTCGCTGATAGTAGGGTCAATTCTTGATAAACCCTTAAAGGATAAACAGCAATCCAAATGGACATGTAATTCAACTTTAGGTAGATCTTTGATACAAAAACTCATTATTCTACAAAATAAATTGAACTAATTTTTTTTGATTCGTTACAAAAATTAATAACATACAAGTTTGAGTTATTAGAATCCTCTATCTGTTCATAAATATTTTCTCCCAAAACTTCATTAGCAAATGTTGGTATGGTATTGCTATGTCCAACAATAAGAACTGTTTTTCCTAAATTATCTATTATAAATTTTTTGTAATCAATAGTTGAAGGATTGTATAGTATTATTTCATTTCCATGAGATATTGGCTTAATTGTTTCTAAAGTTCGGTAATAATTTGTAGAGTAAAACTTTTCAAAATTTATATTTTTAAAAAAACTCTTCCATTTTAAAGCTCGTTTTTGACCACTTAAATTCAAATGCGGATTATTATTATCTTTCTTAGATCTATCTTTCTCAGCATGTCGAATTAAATAAATTGAAGTACAATCAGAATTATTATTCTCTTGCGCATTAATAAATAGAGAGAAAAGAAAAAAGAATATTATTTTTTTCAAATTTGTTAATATTAATTTTTAAATAACTCCTCTTGAGAGTTTGACCTATTAAAACCTAAATGAGAATATGCTAAACTCGTCACCTCTCTTCCTCTAGGTGTCCTCACAATAAATCCTTGTTGAATCAAAAAAGGTTCATATACCTCCTCAATTGTTTCAGGACTTTCTGAAACAGCTGTAGACAAAGTATTAATTCCGACTGGGCCACCTTTAAATTTTTCAATTAAAGTTTTAAGTATTTTATTATCCATTTCATCCAAACCATTTTTATCTACATTTAACGATTTCAATGCAAACTTTGTTATTTCAAGATCAATTGAACCATTCCCCTTAATTTGAGCAAAGTCTCTAACTCTACGCAACAAAGAATTAGATATTCTTGGGGTTCCTCTACTTCTTCCAGCTATTTCAGTAGCTGCATCATTACCAATTTTAATATCTAAAATGTCAGAGCTTCTTTGCACTATTGTAGATAGTAGTTCTGTATTATAATATTCAAGTCTACTATTAATACCAAATCTTGCTCGCATTGGAGCAGTCAAAAGTCCAGATCTAGTAGTTGCTCCAATCAATGTAAATGGATTTAGATTTATTTCGACGGTTCTTGCATTAGGACCAGTCTCAATCATAATATCAATTTTATAATCCTCCATTGCAGAATAAAGATATTCTTCAACAATTGGACTAAGTCTGTGTATCTCATCAATGAACAATACATCTCTTGGCTCTAAATTTGTTAGTAAGCCTGCTAGGTCTCCAGGTTTATCTAGGACAGGACCTGATGTTACTTTTAAATTTACCCCAAGTTCATTGGCTACTATATGAGCCAAAGTAGTTTTACCCAAGCCAGGGGGTCCGTGAAATAATACATGATCTAAAGCATCTGATCTCTGATTACAAGCCTGTACAAATATTTTTAAATTATTTAATATCTGTTCTTGACCAGCAAAATCTTTGAATGATAATGGTCTTAAAGCTTTATCAATTTCTAATTCTTCGCTTGAATAATTTGAATCAGTGGGATCTAAATTTTCATTCATCTACTCAAAGATAGGGAAAAGAAAACCCAAACGGAAAAATAGAAACTAATGCTCGGTTTCAACTTCACCTTTACCAAGGGGAGTAGTTTGTAAAACGTAATCTTCCTTTTGACCAGGCTTACTATAGTCATATGCCCATCTGTGAACGTGAGGAATTTCTCCAGGCCAATTACCATGAATGTGTTCAACTGGAGCTGTCCATTCCATTGTATTGGATTTCCATGGATTTTGCTCAGCTTTTTTACCGAAAAACATACTATGTAAAAAGTTATATAAAAACACTAATTGAGCTGCCCCTGCTAATAATGCAAAAACAGTAATTACAACATTTATGTTAGCTAAATCATCAAAATATGGGAAAGCAGTGTTAGTATAATATCTTCGTGGTAAACCAGCCATTCCAATGAAATGCATAGGGAAAAATACTCCGTAGGCTGAAATTGCGGTTACCCAAAAATGAATATAACCTAAATTTTTATTCATCATTCTACCAAAAAGTTTTGGAAACCAATGATATACTCCGGCAAATAATCCATATAAAGCAGAAATCCCCATTACAAGGTGAAAATGGGCAACAACAAAGTAAGTATCATGAATATTAATATCTAATGTACTATCTCCTAATATAATTCCAGTAAGACCACCAGTTATAAATGTTGAAACTAAACCAATTGAAAATAACATACCGGGGTTAAACTGTAAATTTCCTTTCCAAAGAGTTGTTATATAATTAAAGGCTTTAACAGCCGAGGGAATTGCAATTAAAAGCGTAGTAAAGGTAAATACAGATCCTAAAAATGGATTCATTCCTGAGATAAACATATGATGACCCCAGACTATGGTTGACAAAAAGGCTATAGCTAAAATTGAGGCAACCATTGCTCTGTATCCAAAAATTGGTTTTCTGGAATTAGTAGCTATAATCTCAGATGTAATCCCAAGGGCTGGTAGTAGTACAATGTAAACTTCAGGGTGACCTAAAAACCAAAATAAGTGTTCAAATAATACAGGTGATCCACCTTGATAATGAAGAACCTCACCTTGTACAAAAATATCTGAGAGGAAAAAAGAAGTTCCAAAACTTCTATCCATTATAAGTAATAAAGCAGCAGACAATAAAACTGGAAATGAAATAACACCAATTATTGCGGTTACAAAAAATGCCCAAATAGTTAAAGGAAGTCTAAACATTGACATTCCTTTTGTTCTTAAATTTATTACAGTTACAATATAATTTAATGATCCTAGTAATGAGGATGCAACAAAAATAGCCATAGAAATTAACCATAGAGTCATTCCCATTCCTGAACCAGGTTGAGTTTGAGGTAAAGCACTTAATGGAGGATAAATCGTCCAACCTGCTGCAGCTGGTCCTGCTTCAACAAATAGTGAAGCCAGCATTATCATACTTGAAAGGAAAAACAACCAAAAAGAGATCATGTTTAAAAGGCCAGATGCCATATCTCTTGCTCCAATCTGAAGAGGAATTAATAAATTACTAAAAGTTCCACTCAAACCAGCTGTTAACACAAAAAATACCATAATAGTACCGTGAATTGTAACAAGAGCTAAATAAATATTTGGATCCATAACTCCCTCAGGCGCCCAGTCACCTAAAAATATATCAAAAACTGCAAATGATTGTTCAGGCCAAGCTAATTGAAGTCTAAACAATAAAGACATTGCAACTCCAATGAAACCCATAAATAATACACCTAGAATTAAATATTGTTTAGCTATCATTTTATGATCTTGACTAAAAATATATTTAGTTATAAATGTTTCTTTGTGATGATGATGATGATCATCATGATTTGAATGCGGTAAATTTGAAACTTCTGACATAGTATATTATTGAATTATTTCAGAAAATGTTTTTTGTTCTGATAACCATTTTTCATAATCTTTTTCAGATTCTACAACAATTTTCATTTGCATATTATAATGAGATGCTCCACAAATCTTTGCACATAATAATAAGTAATCAAACTGATATGGTTCTAGTGCCTCTTCACCGTTTGCAGTTAACTCTTTACTGTTCTCATATCTTATCTTGTTTATTCTGTTTACTTTATCAACTACATCAGAATTCATTCTCATATCAGCTGTTGTTATGGTTGGAGTAAAAGCAAACTCAGTGATCATCCCGGGAACACAATTCATCTGAGCTCTAAAATGTGGCATATATGCTGAATGTAATACGTCTTGTGATCTGAATTTAAAAATAACCTTTCTATTAACAGGAAGATGGAATTCTTGAGTAACAACAATATCATCCATTCCATTAGGATCAGAAGAATCAATTCCAACAGTATTTCTTCCGTCAAAATCATTTAAAAATCTGACGTTTGCATCACCAAGGACATTATCTTCACCTGCATATCTTGCTTTCCAGTTCCATTGCTGAGCATATAACTCAACAACAAGTGCGTCCTCATCTTCTTCAATGTTCATGATATTTCCCCATGTTACCATTCCGTAGATTATTAATATAAAAAAGATAATTGCAGGAATTATCGTCCAAACAAATTCTAAAGTATTATTATGAGTGTAGAAATAAGCTTTTCTATTATTTATTCCTCTGTATTTGTAAGCAAAAACATGTAAAACAGCTTGGGTAATAGTTTGTGCAAAAAGAATAATCGCAAAAGATATCCATAATAAGGTATCATAAGCAGGACCATGAGCTGATGCAGATTCAGGAAGAAGAACCTTGGAGTAAGTCCAAAAAGAATAAATTGTTACTATATAAATAAAGACTAAGAAGGCAAACATTAACTTACCGTTAAGATCATTGTCTTTTTCAGTAGCAATTTGGGAATCATCTTTTTTTCTTCCAAGTTGAGAAAGTTCAAAAATCTTCGTGATTTGCCACAAAGCAATTCCAGTTAAGATTAAAATTGTTAATGTTAATAATAATGTCATTTAAAATCTCTTTATTTAGTAAACAAATTTTTCACTTTCTTTTAATAATGGATCACCAGAAGGTTCTAATGGAGCTTTAGAGATGCTATTAAAAACAACATAAATAAATAACCCAGCAAAGAACGCTATTCCAGAAAGTTCTGGAATTCCAATAAACCATTTATCTCCAACTGTTGCAGGCATAATCATATTAAAAACATCAACGTAATGCCCGATTAAAATTATTATTCCTGTAGTAACAATAAACCAATTAACTCTCTTGTAATCGCTATTCATTAATAATAATAGTGGGAAAATAAAATTCAATGCTATCATTCCAAAGAATGGCAGATTGTAATCTTCTATTCTGGTGATGAAATACGTTACCTCTTCGGGTATATTAGCATACCAAATCAACATAAATTGTGAAAACCACAAATAAGTCCAAAATACACTTACTCCGAACATAAATTTACCCAAATCATGAATATGATTGTGATTTACTTTTTCTAAATAACCCTTAGATTTTAAGTAAATAGTAATTAATGCAATGGTAGTAATTCCAGAAACAAACATGCTAGCAAATACATACCAACCAAAGAGGGTACTGAACCAGTGAGGATCAACTGACATAATCCAATCCCAAGACATCATTGATTCTGTTACAATAAAGAAAGCTAAAAAGCCTGCAGACCATTTAAAATTCTTTGTGTGATTAGAGATGTCTTTGGAGCTATCTTGAGCTAGTGAATATTTTCTAGATATGTATCTGTAAAAGTTCCAACCAGCGATATAAAATACAGCTCTAGCAATTAAAAAAGGTGAATTCAAATATCCTGATTTTCCTTGAATAATTTTGTCATGAGCAACTACATCAGGGTCCATCCAAACAAATAAATGGTTCAAATGCATTGAAGATAAAATCAAAACAACTAAAATAATTAGTGTTCCAGGCAGTAAATAAGCAGTAATACCTTCCATTACCCTAAATAAAAGTGGTGACCAACCTGCTTGGGAAGCTCTTTGAATTGCATAGAAAGCTAAAGTTCCCAATGATAAAAACATAAAAAACAATGCAGCAACATAAAGTGCAGACCAAGGTCTATTTTGTAATTTATGAAGTAAGTGTTCATCATGTGAAATTGAATGACCATCTTCATCAACATGATCATGAGCAGATAATGAATGAGAGTTTTCAGCTTTACTATGGTCATCATGATGTGAATCAACAACCATTTCCTTAGCCTGTTCAATAGTTTTAGGCGCAGAATAAAAGCTAAATGCCAAACCAAGGGCACCTACAATCATCAATGTGAATGATAAAACTTTAATATTTTTAGATACCTTATACATTAAACTATTTTATTAATTTTTCTCTTAAACTGATTACATATTGAGAAATTTGCCATCTCTCTTCAGCATTAACTTGACTTGCATGAGAACCCATTAAGTTTCTTCCATACATTAATACATGGTATGTACTTCCTTCAGTTATATCTCTGTCAGCATAACTAGGAATTCCTAAGAACTTTTCTCTTTTCATTAAAATTCCTTGGCCATCACCTTTGGAACCATGACAAACTGCACAATAAATATTATATAGCTCTTTTCCTTTAGATAAATTTTCATCATTAACTTCTAAAGGAGATAGCAACTCTTTTTTTGCTAACTCATATCCTTCATTGGTGTCTGGATAATCATAAGGAACCCATCCTCTAGAAATTGTTCCATCAACAGGAAGTTGAGCCTCAATTCCATTGGCAAAAGCGTCAGATTCTTGATATGTACTGTACCCAACAGATTCGTACATATTAGGGAAAAACTGATAGTTAGGTTTGGACTGATCAAAACATGATAGAGTGAGAAAGCTCATCAAAATCATAACGCTAAAGAAAGTTATCTTTTTCATTGCTCTGAATCTTTGTTATCAATTATGTTAATTTCCAAAACATCGGTTTTCTTTACAGCAGCTTTTAGAGTTTTACCATCTCCATGAAATTTAATCTCAATTAAAAACTTATCATCTGTTGTAGACGGTAATGGATTTTCAGCTTCTTTAAATGGCCATAACTTGCTTCGTAAATAAAAAGTGATTACCATCAAATGAGCAGCAAAAAATACAGTCAATTCAAACATTATTGGCACAAAAGATGGCATGTTCTCAATAAATGAGAAACTAGGTTTACCTCCAATATTTTGCGGCCAATCAACTATCATTATATAATTCATCATAAAGATTGCAAAACTAAATCCAATACACCCATATATGAAAGATAAAATTGCTAATCTGGTGGGTTTTAAACCTAAAGCCTTGTCCAGTCCATGAACAGGGAATGGAGTATATACTTCATCAATTGAGAAATTTGCAGCTCTTAAATCTTTGACAGCATGCATTAATTTATCATCGTCATCATATACGGCATGTAAAATTTTATCAGCCATTACTTTTTATCTCTTAATTTTTTATAGTTATCTCCAGAACTTTTTAATATTGTTTTAACCTCAGCTTGTGCAATAACAGGAAATGTTCTTGAGTAAAGCAAAAATAAAACAAAGAAAAACCCTATTGTACCAACGAAAATTCCTATATCAACAAATGTTGGTGAAAACATAGTCCATGAAGAAGGTAAATAGTCTCTATGAAGAGAGGTAACAATAATCACAAATCTTTCAAACCACATTCCAATATTAACTACAATTGATATGAAGAATGAAAATAAAATACTAGTTCTTAATTTTTTAAACCACATTAACTGAGGTGAAAAAACATTACATGTCATCATTGCCCAATATGCCCACCAATAAGGACCAGTAGCTCTATTTAAAAACGCGTATTGTTCGTATTCAACACCTGAATACCAAGCAATAAACAATTCTGTTATGTATGCTGTTCCAACAATTGATCCTGTAATCATGATTACAATATTCATAAGTTCAATATGTTGAATTGTAATATAATTCTCAAGGTTAGATACTTTTCTCATAATAATGAGAAGTGTATTAACCATAGCAAATCCAGAAAAAATTGCTCCAGCTACAAAATAAGGAGGAAATATAGTCGTATGCCAACCAGGAATAACCGATGTAGCAAAGTCAAATGATACAATTGTATGAACTGAAAGTACTAATGGTGTTGCGAGTCCTGCTAACACTAAAGACACTTCCTCAAACCTTTGCCAATCTTTTGCTCTACCGGTCCAGCCGAAGCTGACTAAACTGTATATTTTTTTCTGAAATGGTTTTACAGCTCTGTCCCTTATCATAGCGAAATCAGGAAGTAGACCGGTCCACCAAAAAACCAGTGATACAGAAAGATATGTTGAAATTGCGAAAACGTCCCATAAAAGTGGAGAGTTAAAATTAACCCAGAGAGAACCGTAAGCATTAGGAATTGGAAGAACCCAATACGCAAGCCAAGGTCTACCCATGTGAATAATTGGAAATAATCCTGCTTGAATAACTGAAAAGATTGTCATTGCTTCAGCAGATCTATTGATTGCCATTCTCCATTTTTGTCTAAACAATAATAAAACAGCAGAAATTAGTGTACCAGCATGTCCAATTCCAATCCACCATACAAAGTTGGTTATGTCCCATGCCCATCCAACAGTTTTATTAAGTCCCCAAACACCGATTCCAGTTGAAACTGTGTAAATCATACAACCAACACCCCAAAGGAAGGCAGCTAATGCAATAGAAAAAACAATCCACCATTGCTTATTTGCTTTTCCTTCAATCGCAGCTGCGATATCAACCGATACATCGTGGTAACTCTTGTTACCAGTTACTAAAGGTTTTCTTATTGGCGCTTCGTAATGAGATGACATATATTTATCCTTTTACGTATTTCTAACTTTTACCTGGTACATAACATTTGGTTTTGTACCTATGCTTTCTAATAGATGATACATTCGATCATCTTTGTTTAATTTTAAAACTTCACTTTCTTTGTCATTAATATCTCCAAAGACCATTGCTCCCGTATCGCAAGCAGCTGAACACGCTGTTTGAAATTCTCCATCTTTGATTTTTCTTCCTTCAAGTTTTGCATCGAGAATTGTTTTTTGCGTCATTTGAATACACATTGAACATTTCTCCATAACTCCTCTAGATCTTACAACAACATCTGGATTAAGAACCATCTTTCCTAAATCGTCATTCATGTTGAAGTCAAACTCGTTATTGTTATTGTACAAGAACCAATTAAATCTTCTAACCTTATATGGACAGTTATTAGCACAATATCTAGTTCCTACACATCTATTATAAGCCATATGATTTTGTCCTTGTCTTCCATGAGAAGTAGCTGCAACTGGGCATACCGTTTCACATGGAGCATGATTACAATGTTGACACATTACAGGTTGGAAAGCAACCTGTGGATTTTCAGACGGATCTTCCATTTCTCCAAAAACAGAGAGAGAGTCTCCTAATCCACTTATATTGTCTTTTGTAGCATTATCATCTGAAAATGATTCAGCAGAGGAGTAATACCTGTCAATTCGCAGCCAGTGCATATCTCTTGACTTTCTAACTTCATTTTTGCCAACAACAGGAACATTATTTTCTGCATGACATGCAATAACACAAGCACCACATCCAGTACATGAATTTAAATCAATAGATAAATTAAAGTGATGACCAATTGATCTGTCAAATTCATCCCAAATATCAACTTCAGGTGAAGTAACAGGTGTTTCAATATGGTTTAATGAAACTTGAGTAACAGGATTCCATTCAGAGGATTTTTTAGTATTAAAAATCTCTAAAGTTGTTTCCTTTATGATATCTCCTCGACCCATCAAAGTATTGTGGAGCTGAACACAAGCAAACTCATGAATTTCATTAATTGGTTCGATTTTAACACTTTGAGTATTAACTAAATTTTTATAAAATTCGAAACCATTTACCCCAGTTTGTAATTCTTTTTTAACTCCACTTGATCTTCCGTATCCAAATGATAATCCAACAGATCCTTTAGCCTGACCAGGCTGAATTAAAACAGGAACCTTAATTGTTTTTCCCTGCAAAGAAATACTCGCATAATTACTATTCAGAGCTCCATTAGAATCATTAACATTTTTGAGACCTAAATCTCTTGCATCAGATTTTGAAACAGTCAAATAATTATCCCAAGATACCCTAGAAATAGGATCAGGCATTTCTTGAAGCCATGGGTTATTTGCTTGTTGGCCGTCTCCCATAGAAGTTTTAGGATATAAGGTTAGCTCAAAGTCGCTTGTACTTATTGATAGCAATTGTTTTACAGTCAATGAAAAATCACGATTTTTAAAAAGTAGATTTTTACTTTTTTTGTCACTAACATAAGTTCCGTCATGTAATGCTTGGTTCCATGAAGAACCGATAAGAACTGTATTTTTCCAATTATTTTTTATTTCATCGTAATATGAAATAGGAGATTCTAACCAACCCAGTAAAACATCTTGAAACTGTAATGTATCAAATAGAGGCTTTATAGTTGGTTGAACCAAACTGTAATTTCCAGATTTTATTTCAACATCACCCCAAGATTCTAGATAATGAGGAGTAGCAGCTACCCATTTTGATAGTTTAGCTGTTTCGTTATTATTAATTGAAAATGAAACTGTAAAATCAATTGATTTTAATGCATCATTAAATTTCTTACTATCAGGCATTGTATACGAAGGATTTACTCCCGCCATAATTAAACCATCAACTTTTTTATCAATTAGGTCATTTACAAAACTGGAAACTTTATTGTCATTTCCTTGTCTAGTAAGATTAAGTTTTGAAGTGTTAAGGACTCTACTTTTAATTAACATGTTAATTTTAAGAGCAATAAGTTGAGCATTAACATCGTCTATTCCAGTAATAAATACACCTGAATTTCCAGCATCGATTAAACTGTCCGAAATTATTTTAAGATTTGAATCCAGTTTGTCCTCTAAGACTATTCCAGTATTTTCTCCTGAAATATTTTCATAAATCTTTAACAACGCTTTTATTTGAGTCGACGGTTTTAGAGGAATACGAACATCTGCATTGGCCCCGGAAAGAGACATGTTAGCTTCAATTTGGTAATGCTTAGACATTTTTCCGTTCTTTGGAACTCTATTTTTAGCATAACCTTTGGAAAAACCACCTCCTTGCCAATCACCAAGAAAATCTGCAGCAAGAGAAACAATAACTTGTGCTTTATCAAAGTCATAGGTAGGTAAGGCCCTAACTCCAAAACTAAGTTCAAAAGCATCTAAGGCTTTTGAATCAGATATTGCATCATATATAATATGTTCAACATTAGGGTATTTCTTAGTAAAATTTTTAATAATGCTTTCAGTCGTTGGGCTTGCAAATGTTTGTGTCAATAAAACAACTCTTTTGTTAGAAGCTTTCATTGCATCAAGCTGAGCTTTAACATTTAAATTGAATTGATCCCAGGAAATATCTTGACCATCTAAAGTAGGTCCTTGAAGTCTTGAACTATCATACATTGAAAGAACAGATGCTTGAACCCTTGCATTAGGTGTATTATCGTCTGAAAGTTTATTGATTTCTATTTTAATAGGTCTTCCTTCTCTGGTTTTAACGAGAACATTAGCAAAGTCGAAACCGTCTGAAATGGAAGTTGCGTAGAAATTTGAAATCCCTGGAATAATTTGTTCAGGTTGAACAACATAGGGAATTGATCTATTAACAGGACCCTCACAACTAGCCAGAGTAGCAGCAGCAGTGCTGAATCCTAAATATTTCAAAAAATCTCTTCTATTTGTGGAAGAATTTTCTATACCAGATTCATTGCTCTCGAAAGCATCTATTGGCAATTCATTAACAAATTCATTATTTTTTAAATTGTCAACTATAGAGCTATCGTTAGATAATTCTAATTCACTTTTCCAATATTTTTTATGGTTCCCCATTTATAATTACTTTGTTAATAATGACATTTACCACATTCAAGACCACCCATTTGAGCAATTGTTAATTCCTCAACTCCGTATTTCTTCGAGAGTTCTTCATGAATTTTAGTATAATATTCGTTATCCTTAACTTTTACGTTAGAGTCTCTGTGACAATCAATACACCAACCCATTGTTAAAGATGAATATTGATATAAAATTTCCATTTCTTCGACAGGGCCATGACATTTATTACAATCTACTCCTGCAACAGACACGTGTTGTGCATGATTGAAATAGACAAAGTCAGGCAGGTTGTGAATTCTAACCCATTTAACAGGTTCGGTATCTCCCGTATAAGATTGGGTTTCTTCATTCCAGCCAACGGCCTTGTATAATTTTTTTATTTCGTTTGTGTAAAATTCTTTTGTGTAACCCTTTTCAAGATCTTCCTCTCCATTGTATTCAGCAATGTTTTCATGACAATTCATACACACATTTAAAGATGGTATACCTGAATGTTTTGAAACCCTTGCAGAGGAGTGACAATATTGGCATTCAATTTGGTTTGCTCCAGAGTGAATTTTATGTGAATAATGAATTGGCTGAACTGGCATGTAACCTTGATCGACACCAATCTGCATCATGTAACCATAAGCAAAATAAGCACTTGAAAGAAGTAGTAGGACAACAGAGGAAAATATTAAAAATTGGTTTTTAATAAAAGCTTTCCAAATTGAAAAAGGTTCTGATTTTGGTTGATCTATTTTGATTCCATTTTTTTCGGCAATACTGGTTAAAGTCTTGGTAACTAAATACAACATTGTAACCAAAACAAGCAGAACAACAATTAGTAATCCAAGTATAATATCATTAGCTAAAGAAGGTTCACCAGTTGAAGATTGTGCACCTGAAACTGTAGTTGAAGTAGCAACAGGCTCAGGAACATAATCGGTATAAGCTAAAATATTGTCTATATCCTCGTTAGAAAGTTGAGGAAAGGCATTCATAGCAACTTTGTTGTACTCTTCATAAATTGCAATCGCCTGTTCATCACCTGCTTTAATCATTGCTGCGCTGTTCTTTATCCATGCATATAACCACTCTTTGTCATACTTAGCTGAAACGCCTTTTAATGCAGGCCCAATAAGTTTTTTGTTTAGCTTATGGCATGAAGCACAATTTGCATTGTAAAGTGATTTTCCTTTCGCAATATCAACGTCTTGAGCTGATATGTTAAGTGTGATCAATAAAACAAAAAATGAATTAAGAGCGAGGGGTGATACAAGGCTTTTAAAAAGATTTGAAATTGATTTCGATAAAGTAGTTATTCTTACGACTGACAATTCTTTAAATTGTATCAAAATTAGGCAGCAAAAATACAACACAAACGTGATATTTTAAACACTAGTTATGTCTAATTTTTAATTTATAATCATTCTAAATAAGTAGTTTCAAAAAGTCACAATTAGAATCTATTTTTCAACTCAATAAACTATATTTACAAAATGAAAAAAAGAGTTCTTTTAATATTATTTAATATTATATTTTTTAATAAAACATTATGCCAAAGTGATTCTATTATAATAAATGAAGATCCAAAACTTACTAAAGTTTTAGAGTTAAAAAAACTAGTTAATCAGGAAACTTTTACTTCTGGGCAATATACTGTTCAAATTTTTAGTGGAAATTTTAAAGATTCACAAGAATTAATGAATAAAATTAAGGAAGATGAAGATTTAGATGAAATTTTTTTCATCTTCGAAACTCCCTATTATAAAATTAGAGTGGGAAAATTTGTTTCAAAAATTAAAGCAATAAAAGAACTTAAAAAAATTAAGAAAAAATATCCTTCAGCATTTATACTAAAACCCAACTAATTACTTTAAATTCTTTTTAATTTCGACTTCAGAATAAGCTTCAATGACATCACCAATTTTTATGTCATTATAATTTTTAATTTGTATACCACAGTCGTAACCTTTAGACACTTCTTTGGCATCATCTTTAAATCTTTTCAAAGAAGCTAAAGTTCCGGACATAACTACAACACCTTCTCTAATAATTCTGATGTTTGAATTTCTAAAAATTTTACCAGATGTTACCATACATCCTGCAATAGTTCCAATTTTAGATATTTTAAAAGTCTCCCTAATTTCAGCATTACCAGTAACTTCCTCTTTAAATTTAGGAGCTAACATGCCTTCCATAGCATCTTTAAGATCATTTATAGCATCATAAATAATAGAGTAATTTCTAATATCAATCTCTTCTTTATCAGCTATTTGCCTTGCATTTCCGGTAGGCCTTACATTAAATCCAATTATAATTGCATCAGAAGCAGATGCCAATAACACGTCCGATTCCGTGATTGCACCTACTGCCTTATGAATTATATTAACAAGAATTTCATCTGTTGATAATTTTTGAAAAGAGTCAGTTAAAGCTTCAACCGACCCATCCACGTCTCCTTTTAAAATTATATTTAATTCTTTAAAATCACCAATTGCAATTCTTCTTCCAATTTCATCTAGGGTAATATGTTTTTGAGTTCTAACAGACTGTTCCCTAACCAACTGAGTCCTTTTAACTGCAATTTGTTTAGCCTCTTTCTCGTCTCTAAAAACATTAAATTTATCACCAGCCTGAGGCGCACCATCTAATCCTAATATTGATACTGGAGTTGATGGCCCTGCTTCTTTTACAGGATTTCCTCTTTCATCCTGAATTGCTTTAACTTTTCCTGAATGTTGACCAGCTAACAGATAGTCTCCGATTTTTAGTGTACCAGACTGAACTAATATAGTAGAAATATAACCCTTGCCTTTATCCAAGTAGGCTTCTACTACAGAACCAACAGCTGACTTATTTGGATTAGCTTTAAGCTCTAAGAATTCTGCTTCAAGCAAAACCTTTTCTAACAATTCATCAACTCCAGTTCCTTTTAGTGCAGAAATATCTTGAGATTGAATTTTCCCGCCCCATTCTTCAACTAATAAGTTCATTGAAGAAAGTTTTTCTTTGATTTTGTCAGGGTTTGAATTAGGTCTATCAATTTTATTAATGGCAAATATGATTGGGACCCCAGCCGCTTGGGCATGACTAATAGCTTCTTTTGTTTGTGGCATAACATCATCATCAGCAGCTATTACAATTATAACTAAATCAGTAATTTGTGTACCTCTTGCCCTCATAGCTGTGAAGGCCTCGTGGCCTGGTGTATCTAAAAATGCAATCTTTTGTCCACCCTTTAGTTGAACATTGTATGCACCTATATGTTGAGTAATTCCTCCAGATTCCCCTGCAATCACATTTTCTTCTCTTATGTAATCCAACAACGATGTTTTACCATGATCAACGTGCCCCATAACAGTAACAATAGGAGCTCTTGGTAGTAAATCTTCTGGGTTATCTTCTTCTTCTTTTATGGAATCTTCAATATCAGCAGTAACAAATTCAACTTCATATCCGAATTCATCGGCAACAATTGTTAAAGTTTCTGCATCCAATCTTTGATTCATTGTAACCATGATTCCTAGGGACATACAGGCTGAGATAATTTCAGTTGAAGTTATTTCCATCATTGTTGCAACTTCTCCAACAGTAATAAATTCTGTAACCTTTAAAGTCTTCTTTTCTGCTTCATTTTGAGCTATATCTTCCTCTGACTTAAGTTTGTGAGAATCTCTTTTTTCTTTTCTATATTTCGCACCTTTTGAAGACTTGCCTTGAAGTTTTTCTAGAGTTTCACGAATTTGCTTTTGCACTTCTTCTTCATTAGGCTCATTTGAAACAAATTTAGTTTTTGAAGTTTTACTAAAGTTCTTTTTATTTTGTTGAGAGGGTTTTACTGGATCCTTAGAAATTCTTATTCTTTTTCTTTTAGAACTTGTTGACTGCTTATTAGAATTTTCCTTAGTTTTTTCAAATTTTCCTAAATCAATTTTATCACCAACAGTTTTTAAACCACTTAACTTTTTATACTTGGTTTCAATGCTTGAACTTTCATTTGGTTTCTCTTCGTTAAGACTTTTTTTAGATTCAACAGACATTTCTTTTTTTGAAACATCTTCAACTATTTCATCCTTTTTTTTAGACCCACTTAAATTGTCTAGGTCAATTTTTCCTAAGTGAATAGGTTTTTTTATTTCCTTTCTTTCAATGAAAGAAGCTTGTTTTCTCTCCTTCTCCTCAAGTTCTTTTTCTTTTTTTAATCTTAATTCCTCTTTTTCTTTTCTTTTTTCTTCACTTAAATCATGAGATTCAACTTTATTTGATTTATCTGAGCTAAACTCATTTAAAAATAAATTGTACTGGTCAGGTGAAATCTTAGTCGTAGGTCTTGCATCAATATCATGACCGTTTGAAGCTAAGAACTCGACGGCTCTATCAAGAGAAATGTTAAACTCTCTTAGTACTTTGTTTAATCTTTTTAATTTGGTTTCGCTCATATATATTATTCTGAAAATTCGGCTTTTAATACATTTCTGACCTCAATAATTGTTTCTTCCTCAAGATCTGTTCTTTTTACTAAATCATCAACATCTTGTTCAAGAACACTTTTTGCAGTGTCTAAACCTGCTTTTTTGAATTCTTCTAAAACCCATGCTTCAATTTCATCAGAAAATTCAGTTAACTCTACATCTTCCTCAGCACCTTCTCTGTATACATCGATTTCATAACCTGTTAATTGTCCTGCTAATCTAATATTATGCCCTCCTCTACCAATAGCTTTTGAAACCTGTTCAGGATCCATAAAAGCTTCAACAGTTTTATTTTCTTCATCAATTTTTAATGATGAGATTTTAGCTGGACTTAGAGCTCTTGTGATTAGTAATTGTGTATTGTTAGTGTAATTAATTACATCAATATTTTCGTTACCAAGCTCTCTGACAATTCCATGAATTCTAGAACCTTTCATTCCAACACAAGCACCAACTGGATCAATTCTATCATCATAAGAATCGACAGCAACTTTAGCCTTTTCACCAGGAATTCTTACAACTTTTTTTACTGAGATTAAACCGTCAAAAACTTCAGGGATATCTTGTTCAAAAAGTTTTTCTAAAAATTTTGGAGATGTTCTTGAAAATATAATTGATGGTTTATTTCCTTTTAGCTCAACTGATTCAATAACTCCTCTTACTGAGTCTCCTTTTCTATAAAAATCAGAGGGAATTTGTCTGTCTTTAGGCATAATTAATTCGTTCCCATCATCGTCTAATAAAATCACAACATTGTGTCTAATATGATGAACTTCAGCAGTATATATTTCACCAATTAAATCTATAAACTGTTTGTATATGATTCCATTATCATGTTCGTGAATTCTGGAAACAAGATTTTGTCTTAAAGATAAAACAGTTCTTCTTCCTAGATCAACTAATTTAACCTCTTCAGACACATCTTCACCAACTTCAAAATCAGGTTCAATCTTTCTCGCTTCACTTAAAGATATTTCTTGGTTTTCATCCTCTACTTCACCATCTTCAACAACTATTCTGTTTCTCCAAATTTCTAAATCTCCTTTATCAGGATTTATAATAATATCAAAATTATCATCATCACCATATTTTCTTTTTAAAGTATTTCTAAATACCTCCTCAAGTATTGACATTAAAGTAACTCTGTCAATAAACTTTTCGTCTTTGAATTCTGAAAACGATTCAATTAAAGATAAATTTTCCATTTTTATATTTTATTAAATTCTACTATTAGGTTAGCTTTTTCAATTTGATCAAAAGCTATCAATTTATTTTTTTTAACATCTATTTTGCCTTTTCCTACAGGCTTTTTTTCTCTTGATATCCATTCCAATTCAATATCATTGGTATTTACACTAACAAGGTTCCCAATGTAGTCAACACCTTCTTTTGACTTGACTTTCATTTTCCTCTTAGAATTTTTTAAAAATTGACGATAAGTTTTTAAAGGAGCTAGTAGCCCAGCTGAACTGACATTTAGATTATAATCGTCTAGTTCAGTATCAAAGTTATTTTTAATATGCCTAGACAAGTCTATACAATCACTAATTTTAACACCCTTATCTCCATCAATTTTTATATCAATTTTATAGGAATCAATAGAAAATTCTACTAAAAAAAGTGAATTATTTAGTTTAAAAAACTCTTCACACAAATTTTCTATAATTTCTTTCAAGTCAATTTTATTTAATAAAGAAGGGGACATTGTCCCCTTCAAATTTTCAATAATGCTGTGCAAATATACTAAATTCTATAAAAAAACGAATAAAGTAAAAACACTTTGTGTTAAAGTTGGCCTACTAGGGCTCGAACCTAGACTCTTCTGGACCAAAACCAGACGTGTTGCCAGTTACACCATAGGCCAATAATTGACGGCAAATTTAATATAAATTTGGAATTACACCAGTTATTAAAAAAGTTTTTAATTTGTTAATGTAATTTAATATTAAGAGGGTGCCTATCTTTATTAAAATAAGCACTAAAGTTTAATCTTCATTAATCTAGCACTAGAACTACTTTTTTCATCCTCTGAAGTAACCCAAAAAGTATTTGAGTCAATTATTTTTATAGCCTCTACTTGTGTTTTACCAATTGGAATTTCATACATATCAATTTTGTAATCTTTTTTTCTTTCAAGATCAAAATTTTCAATTTTTAGAATATAATATTCATTGAATATAAGAGTTCCAGTCAAAGCGAGTAGTTTATTTTTTTGATCATAATCTCCTCCAGTTATGATTGACTTAGTATTCAAGCTTCCAATTTTTTTTGCTTCATATTTACCAGGAATTTTTGGTAGCGCATAAATCTCTGTAATTTTTTTGAACTTATTTTTTGTAAGAATTATCAAATAGTCATCTATTGTAATTAGAGCTTCGGCATCATACTGAGATTGACTGTATGCAGTAGTAAATTTGACTTGTTCAGGATAACTGAACTCAATTAATTCAGCTTTATTAGAAGAAGGATCAATAGGAGTTTTTACAATTGATAAATTTTTACGAGTATCAAAATTATTACCCATATTAGCAACATAAATGAATTGATCATCTTTAGTAATATCTTCCCAATCATTATTTTTTACTCCATCTAAAGTTCTTTCAAAAACTATTTTACCTTCTTTATCTAGATAATATAATTTAGGGTCACCTCCAGAGTCATTATGAGTAATGAATTGGCCATCTACAATTTCTAAACCAGATGTCTCGTCAATTTTTTTTGATAAACTAATATCCTTTGTAAGTTTTTGTGAATATGATGAACACAAAAAAAGAAAGGTAATAATATGAATAATTTTTTTCATTTTAGGATTTTATTCTAGTCTACTAATTTAAAATAATTAATAGAAATTATTGTTTAATTTCGCTAAGCAAACAATTATGGATGGACATTAAAAAGTTTGAAAAAATTAATAAGTTTTCTAGTGCAATAGTTTTTTTTATTGCATTAACAACATATTATTTAACGGTTGAACCAACAGCAAGCTATTGGGATTGTGCTGAATATATTTCTACATCAGCAAAACTACAAATTGGACATCCACCAGGAGCTCCCTTTTTTCAAATGATTGGAGCTTTTTTTGCTTCGTTTGCTTCAAGTCCTGAAGACATTGCATTTATGGTAAACATGATGTCAGTTTTTGCTAGTGCCTTCACAATTCTTTTCCTTTTTTTAACAATATCAATTATTGGAAAGAAAATACTTAAGATTTCAAAAACAGTTACAAATCTTGAGATGTTAAAAATTTTGAGCGCATCTACTATCGGAGCCTTATCTTTTACCTTTTCAGATAGTTTTTGGTTTAATGCAGTTGAAGCTGAAGTTTATGCTATGGCTACTTGTATAATGTCTCTTTTATTTTGGCTTGGATTTAAGTGGGAGCAAGATTTTGAAAAAGATAGAGGAAATAAATGGCTGATTTTAATATCATTTATAATTGGTCTATCATTTGGGGTACACTTCATGGGACTACTTGTGATTCCAGCTATTGGAATGATCTATTTCTTTAAAAAATACCCAAATCCAAACATCAAAAATTTCATAATTGCAAATATTCTTTCAGTTGCTATATTACTTTTTATTTTTAAACTTTTATTACCCTCTACTTTAGGACTGTTTGGATACATGGAAGTTTTCTTTGTAAACACTTTAGGACTACCGTTTGATTCTGGAACTATTTTTACAGCAATTCTAATAATATTATTTTTTAGCTTTTCTATTAATTATACAAGAAAAAGAAACCTTTATAATTTAAATACTTTTTTGCTTTGCGTTATGTTTATTTTCATTGGGTTTTCCTCTTGGTTAATGATTCCTATAAGATCCAATGCTAATACTGTAATAAATGAAAATTCTCCATCTGATGCTAGAGCATTATTGGCATATTATAACCTTGAACAATATCCAGAGACCCACTTGTTTTATGGGCCAATGTTTTCTGATGCTTATGCAGGTCAGGACGATATAAACCCTTACAAAGATGACAAACCAAAGTATGAAAGAAATGAAAAAACAAAAAAATATTTTATAGTTAATGACTGGGAGTCAGGAAAAATTAATTCCAACCGCAATCATGTTGGCTTTCTTCCAAGAATGTGGAGTCCGGAACATGCGGTTAATTACATGAAATATTTTGGGTTTTTAAACTTTAAGATCAAACCAGAATATCTTGGAGAATCTAATTTTAAAAAACTAGTTAACGATTTTAAACAGAGTGTTAATGAAGGTGAAATTGATGCAGAAGGTTACCACAAATTTTTAAGTCAATATGGCGGATACTTGGACATTGAGAAGCCAACTCTTTTAAACAATTTAAAATACTTGTTTAAATATCAAATAGGATCAATGTATTTCAGGTATTTTATGTGGAACTTCAGTGGAAGACAAAACGACACAAAATGGGAATATGATTTATTAAATGGAAATTGGATCACAGGGATAAATTTTATTGATGAACTAAGACTCGGTCCTCAAAGTGGATTACCAAACGACCTTGAAAACAACAAAGGAAGAAACACGTATTACATGTTGCCATTTTTGCTTGGTATTATTGGATTCTTTTTTCTTTTTAAAAATGACAAAAATCTATTTTGGATAGTTACTCTTTTGTTTCTTTTTACAGGGTTGGCCCTAAAAGTTTATTTAAATGAGAGAATTTTTGAACCAAGGGAAAGAGATTATGCTTTGGTTGGATCATTTTATGTATTCTCTATTTTCATCGGACTAAGTATATTTTATTTTTCTAATTTTTTTAGTAAGTTTTTTTCTGAAAAAAGATCTCTACCGTTTATAAGTCTAACATTACTTTTTGTTCCTCTTCTTATGGCATTTGAAAATTGGGACGATCATGACAGATCAGATAGGTATACTGCTCAATCATTAGCAAAAGCTTATCTAAATTCCATAGATAAAGATAAAGATGCTATGATTTTTACAATTGGAGACAATGATACCTTTGCTCTTTGGTATGCTCAAGAAATTGAGAACTACAGAACAGATGTAAGGACAATAAATACAAGTTTAATTGCTACAGATTGGTATATTGATCAAATGAAAAAGAGAACTTATAACAGTTCTCCAATTCCATCCCAACTAGAACACAGTCAATACGCCCATGGAATTAGAGATTACATAAAATATGAGGCTTTGATTGATTCTGTGAGATGGAACATTAAAGATTTTATGAATTGGGTATCTAGCGATGATCCAAGAACAAAATATAAAAATTTACTAGTTCAATATGGAGCAGATTTAAGTAATATCCCATTATTTACTCAAAACATGGTCTATTACCCGACAAATAAAATTAGAGTACCTGTGAATAAACAAAATGTACTGAACAGTGGATTAGTGAAACCATCTGATGCTGATTTGATTTTGGATTACATTGATGTTGATTTACCTAAAAGTGGTTTGTATAAAAATCAAATTTTAATGCTAGATATTTTAGCAAATAATGATTGGAAAAGACCAATTTATTTTACGGGAGGAAGCTATAATGATGCAGAGTATTTATGGATGAAGGACTACTTACAATTAGATGGATTAGTTTATAAATTAGTTCCCATTAGAACTGAAATAGATAATACTAATCCATATGAAATGGGGCGTATTGATTCCGAATCAATGTATGAAATAGTAAAAAGTTGGGAATGGGGAAATTCAGAAAGTCCTCTAATATATCATGATCCCGAAACAAGAAAAAATAGCATTTCATTTAGAGGAAATTTGCATAGGTTAGCTAAACAATTAATCTTGGATGATCAAAAAGAAAAAGCTGAAGAAATACTTGATCTATCAATTGAAAAAATGCCAATAGATTATTTTGGTTACTACAGTCTATTGGAACCATATATTTCAACTTATTATTCTTTAGAAAAGTTTGAAAAAGGAGATAATCTTTACAAAAAACTTAGCTCGAAATATGATCAAACATTGAAATATTATTCTCAATTATCAAAATCAAAAGATTCAAGATTTTCAATTTATACTTTTGCTGAAAATATAATTACAGATACAGAAAGATATAGAGTTCTTGTTGAAACACTACTAAAATCACAAGATAATAACCTAAAATCTAATTCAATTGTGCAGTTTATTAATTCGACCGAATTCGTAACTGATTTGTATGGAGAATATGACTATTATATTTTATTATTCGACTATGTTGAAGAACTATTTATTCTTAATAACACAGAATTTGCGAGAGAACTTTATTTTAAAATATCAAAACCATTAAAAGAGAGGATTTTAATTTTATTGGCAATGGAGGAAAAAGACGAATATTATCAAACTTTATTAAATGATTATTTTCAGTTAAAAAGCTTAGTAGAAATAATTACTACTTATGATGAAAAAAATAATTACGTTTTTGATGAAATAAAAGAAATTGAAAGGATTACTAATGATTTAAATGAAATCATTAATTAAATTAATTAGAGTATTGGCGTCTTGTTCTCCACTTTGTCTCCATACCATTTCACCTCCCTTGTAAATCATTAAAGTAGGAAGACTTTTTATTCTTAATGCCTCAGATAGTTCATTGTTTAAGTTAATATTGATTTTAATAACTTTCCCTTTGTCCCCAATAGCAGCAGCTACATCCCTCAAAACAGGGTGCATTGTTTTTGAAGACTCATCCAAATCACCATAAAAATCTAAAAGAATTGGTACGTCAAGATTGATAAGCTCACCAAATTTTGGCATATCGTAACTTTATAATTAAAGGTCTAAATTAGTAAATTTTAAAAATCTATATTTTTCTAAGAGTTAATACAGAAATTTCAGGTGGGATTCCAACTCTTCCAGGAAATCCTAGAACTCCAAATCCTCTATTTACATTTAAAAATTGTTTTTTTTCAAAATACAATCCAGCCCATTGTTTGTATGCCCATTTCGCTGGACTCCACTTAATCCAGCCAGGAATTTCAATTCCAAATTGCATGCCGTGGGTGTGTCCACTCAAAGTCAAATGAAAATGAGTCTTATGGTTTTTTAAAATTTCATCCCAGTGTGAAGGGTCATGACTCATAACTATCTTGAAGGTATCATTTTCTAGCCCTTCACATGCCTTATCGATATCTCCTTTCTTTTTAAAACCTCCCTTTCCCCAATTTTCAACTCCAATAATGGAGATTGAATTCAGACCTCTTGAAATTTTAATATTTTGATTCATTAATAATTTAAATCCTATCTCTTTTTGAATTTTTAATAGTTTCTCAAAATTTTCACTTTTTTGATATTTAAATTCCCAGTTTACATAATCTCCATAATCATGATTTCCTAAAACCGAAAACTTTCCATCAGATGCTTCAATTTTTGAAAAAATGGTTTTCCATTTATCTAACTCATTAGCTTTATTATTTACAATATCCCCAGTGAATAATAGTAGATTAGAATTTTGTTTATTAATTAATTCTACTGCGTACTGAACATTTTCAATATTGTTTAAACTACCTGAATGAATATCTGAGATATGAGTTATTTTGTAACCATCAAATTCGATTGGCAAATCATCAAATTTTAAATCATATTCGTAAATCTTATAATTATATCTTCCTTTAAAAATTCCATAGAAAACAAATGGAATTGGAATAGATGCAATAAATAAGGCTATCTTACTTATAAAACTTCTTCTTTTAACAAGAAAAGATGTTGACCTATTAAAGAAAAATTTATATACAGAAAATAAAATTCTTAAAACATCTTCAAAGAATAAAAAAAATACTATGGTCAATTTAAAACAAAAAAATGTAAAAAATAATGCAAAAGGAATTGAAAGATAATTGTAAAACTGATCTGAATAGTTCAAATCATTTATATAGATGTCAAAAACCCTGTAAAAAAAATTTAGATAAACAAATAAATTAAAAATTACATAAGACTTTAAAAACCATCTGTTTTTAGATGCAGTTTTAAGTCCCTGAAATGCGTATATTTCAACAACTAAAAAAACTATAGTAAATGAGACCCATCTCAACATTACATTTTTTAAATTTAAATTCAAAAATATATAATAATTGTACATGAGCAATAGGCAAAAACTTTTTCTAATAGATGCTTATGCCTTAATTTTTCGAGGTTACTATGCTTTTATCAAAAACCCAAGGATAAATTCAAAGGGAATGGATACAAGTGCAATTATGGGATTTATGAACTCTATATTAGATTTGATTAAAAGAGAGAGGCCCGAAAATTTAGCTGTTGCTTTTGATTTAGGTGGTTCGGTTGACAGAATTGAAATTTTTAAAGAATATAAAGCTAACCGCCATGAGACACCTGATCCAATTAAAGTTGCTGTTCCATATATTCATAATATCCTCGATGCCATGGGAATTCCAATTTTAATGAAAAGCGGATATGAAGCTGACGATATAATTGGAACTATTGCAAAACAGGCTGAAAAAAATAACTATGAGGTATTTATGGTAACTCCTGATAAGGACTTTGCTCAACTAGTTTCGGAAAATATTTATATGTACAAACCAGCTAGAATGGGAAATGGTGTTGAAATATGGGGTGTAAAAGAAGTTCAAGAAAAATTTGAGGTTGAAAGCCCTGTACAAGTAATTGACTTTCTTGGTATGATGGGAGATTCCGTAGATAACATTCCTGGTCTCCCTGGTGTCGGAGAAAAGACTGCAAAAAAATTTATAAATCTGTATGGTTCAATCGAAAATTTATTAGAAAATACAGCTGAAATTAAAGGAAAATTGCGAGAAAAAATTGAATCCAATAAAGACAAAGGGATTCTATCAAAAAAACTTGCTACAATTTTATTAGACGTACCAATTGAATATAATTTTAATGACTTCAAACTAGAAAATCCAAATCATTCTAAAGTTTATCAAATTTTTGAAGAGCTTGAATTTATTAGAATGAAGGAAAATTTTAAAAAGCTTTTCAACGAAAATTTGACGGTTGGTGAAAATATAGAAAGTGAAACAATCGAACCTATCAATACTGACATTCAATATGACTTATTTAATGCACCCGGATCATTTGAAAAAAAGAGTAATCTTCAAAATACTTTTTCAAGCTCAATAAAATTTTATCAAAAAAATAATACTGAAATTTCATATTTATTACTTTTTGAAAAATTACAAAATCAAAAAATTATTTCTCTATCCTCAGCTTTAATTGAAAGTGACGAGAAGAAGTTTCTTGGATTGAGTATTAGTTGGTCAGAAAACAAAAGTTATTTTTTAAAGGTAAAAAGTGACAAAATTACCCTTAGATTAAATGATTTTTTTAAAAAAAATGAAGTATTAATTATTGGATATAATATTAAGAGTCAAATAAAATTACTAAATAAATATGGATTAAATTTAAATGGGAATTTTTTTGACAACAGGATAGCTCACTACCTAATTAATCCTGATTTGAGTCATAATTTTAATTCACTTTGCCAAACATATTTGAACTTTTCTTTAAATGAAAACAGCAACTCTCAAGAAACTGATTTAATGGAAAATTCTGATTTAAATTTTCAATTAAGTAAACACTTGAAATCAGAACTAATCAAAAGTGACCTAATTAGTTTATTTGATAAAGTTGAAATGCCTCTTTTGAAGGTTTTAACTAAAATGGAACTTAGTGGTATCAAACTAGATTCCCATTTTCTCTCGAAACTTTCAATAAAATTTCATAAAAATTTAAAAGCTTTGGAAAAAATGATTTTTGAGCTTTCTAATGAAGATTTTAATATAGCATCCCCAAAACAACTAGGAGAGGTGTTATTTGGTAAAATGAAAATTATTGATAATCCTAAAAAAACTAAATCTGGGCAATTTTCAACAAGTGAAGATATTTTATCTAAGCTTGCGAGCGAACATAAAATTGTTGAAAAAGTTCTTGAGTGGAGATCTCTTCAAAAATTATTAAATACATACGTTGATTCACTTCCAAAGCAAATTGACTTAAAATCAAATAGAATTCACGCTGAATTTAACCAAGCAGTGGCATCAACTGGAAGATTGAGTAGCAACAATCCAAATCTTCAAAATATTCCTATCAGAAACCCAAACGGTAGAGAAATTAGAAAAGCTTTTATTTGTGAAAATGAAGATTATTTGATGCTATCAGCAGACTATTCTCAAATAGAACTAAGGGTTATTGCTTCATTAAGTAAAGACCGTAATATGATTTCTGCATTTAAAAACAATCTTGATATTCACGCTTCAACTGCTGCAAAAGTATTTAACGTTGATATTAAACAAGTAACCAGAGAACAAAGAAGTAATGCTAAAACTGTAAATTTTGGAATTATTTATGGAGTTTCTGCATTTGGACTTAGTAATCAAACATCACTAAACAGAAAAGAATCAAAGGAACTCATCGAATCATATTATAACGCCTACCCTGAACTAAAAGAATATATTTCGAATCAAGTCAATTACGCCAGAGAAAATGGTTTTGTCGAAACAATTTTAGGAAGAAAAAGGTATTTAAAAGATATTACATCAAGAAATCCAGTTATAAGAGGAGCTGCAGAAAGAAATGCTGTTAATGCTCCTGTTCAAGGAAGTGCAGCTGACATTATAAAGTTGGCAATGATAAAAATTCAAAACAACATTGAAAAAAATAATTTTAGATCTAGAATGTTAGTTCAAGTACATGATGAATTAGTTTTTGAGATTCATAAGAACGAACTTGATAAAATGAAAGAAATAATCAAACATGAAATGGAAAACGTTTATGATCTAGGGATTCCTCTAAAAGTTGATATGGATTATGGAATTAATTGGTTCGAAGCTCATTAATATTTTTGTTCATTTCTGATTTGTAGATTTGATTTATTATTGTAGATTTGCAGGCCAATAAAAAGCATTGTTAAAATAATGTTTTTTTTAAAATTAAATTATTTTGGATTCTTTAACATACAAAACTATTTCTGCAAACAAAGAAACAGTAATTAAAAACTGGGTTGTTGTTGATGCTAATGAACAAACTCTTGGGAGAATGTGTTCAAAGATAGCTAAACTGCTCAGAGGAAAATACAAACCGAATTTTACACCACACGTTGATTGTGGCGATAATGTGATTGTAATTAATGCTGAAAAAATTACTTTGACTGGTAATAAGTGGGAAAGCAAAGAATACATCCGTCATACTGGATACCCTGGTGGACAACGATCACTTACAGCAACAGAGTTATATGCAAAAGACCCATGTCGTCTTGTAGAAAAGTCAGTAAAAGGTATGCTGCCAAAAAATAAATTAGGTGCTGCTTTATTTAGAAACTTAAAAGTTTATGTTGGTGATAGTCACAAACACGACGGGCAAAATCCAAAACTTATAAATTTAAACGACTTAAAATAATATGGAGGTAGTTCACAAAATAGGAAGAAGAAAAACATCTGTTGCTAGAGTTTACCTTTCAAAAGGTAAAGGAAGCTACTCAATTAACGGGAAGTCTTTAAATGAATATTTCCCTACTGATACTCTACAATACAAAGTTAATCAGCCATTTACATTGACTGAAACATCTGGTAGTTATGATGTCAAAATAAGTGTTTATGGTGGTGGAATTAATGGACAAGCTGAATCAGTAAGATTAGCAATTTCCAGAGCTCTTTGTGAAATAAATGAAGAAAATCGTTCAGTTCTTAAAAAAGAAGGATTATTGACTAGAGATCCCAGAATGGTTGAAAGAAAAAAGTTTGGTCAAAAGAAAGCAAGAAAGAAATTCCAATTCTCTAAACGTTAATTCGTTTGTTAATTAGAATCTGTTCATATATATATTGAAAATTAATCTGTTGTCGTATTTCGCTTGTCGAAAGTTAGTTTAGCATCTAAATAAATTATTAAAAATTTATTGCTAATCATACGGAACGTAAACTAAAAAAAATGACAAAAATTGAAATTAAACCTCTGTTAGAGGCCGGTGTACATTTTGGACACCTAACTAGAAAATGGAATCCCAACATGGCCCCATTCATTCACATGGAAAAAAATGGGATACACATCATTAATCTTTACAAAACTGCATCTAAAATTGAAGAAGCCTCCTCAGCTTTATCAAAAATTGCATCATCAGGAAGAAAAATTTTATTTGTTGCTACAAAAAAGCAAGCAAAAGATTTAGTATCCAAGGCAGCTGAAGGAGTTAATATGCCATACATTACTGAAAGATGGCCAGGAGGGATGTTAACAAATTTTGTAACAATTAGGAAAGCTGTTAAAAAAATGTCTGCAATAGACAGAACAAAACAAGATGGTACTTTTGATGCTCTTTCCAAAAGAGAAAAGCTACAAATTGATAGACTAAGATCAAAATTAGAAAAAAACCTAGGTTCAATTACTGATATGACTAGACTTCCAGGAGCATTATTTGTTGTTGACATAAGAAGAGAACATATTGCTGTAAGAGAAGCTCAAAAACTTAATATCCCAATTTTTGCAATGGTTGATACTAATTGTGATCCTAGGGAGGTTGATTTTGCTATCCCTTCAAATGACGATGCTTCAAAATCGATTGATATAATTCTAAATTATGTTTCCACTGCCATAAAAAGTGGTCTCTCTGAAAGACAAAAAGAAAAAGAGGTAGCAGAAGTAATTAAAGAGAAAGAAGACAGTTCAGAAAATAATGATGGAGTCAAAGAAGTTGATGAACCTAAAGAAAAAAAGAAAAGAACTAGAGTTACAAAAAAAACTGAAGAATAATTATGACAAAAATAACCGCATCAGATGTTAATAATCTAAGAAAGATTTCAGGAGCTGGAATCATGGACTGTAAAAATGCCTTAGTTGAAGCTAATGGTGATACTGAAGTAGCGATTGAAATTTTAAGAAAAAAGGGGCAAAAAGTTGCAGCAAAAAGAGCTGACAGAGAATCTTCTGAAGGTGCAACTATTGCAAAAGTAAATGACGAAAATACAATTGGAGCAATTATTTCTTTAAATTGTGAAACTGATTTTGTTGCAAAAAACGAAAGTTTTGTTGACCTAGCAAACCAATTAGCTGAACTTGCTTTAGCTCATGAATCTTTAGATGAATTTTTAAATTCTGAAATTGACTCAATGACTGTTAATGATAAATTAATTCAACAAACTGGTGTAATTGGAGAAAAACTGGTTATTGGAAGCTTTGAAAAAATTTCTGCACCATATGTTGGAAAATACATTCATGCTGGAAATAAAATCGCTACTATTGTTGGGTTTTCAAGTTCAGTTGATGGAATTGCAGAAGCCTCAAAAAATGTTGCAATGCAAGCTGCTGCTATGAATCCAATAGCATTAGACGAAAGTGGAGTTGATCAAGAAACTATTGATAAAGAAATAGAAATTGCAAAAGATCAACTTAGACAAGAAGGTAAGCCAGAAGCAATGCTTGAAAATATAGCTAAAGGTAAATTAAAAAGATTTTTTAAAGATAATACTTTAATAAACCAGGCATACATTAAAGATAATAAACAAAGTGTTGCTAGTTATGTTAAATCTGTTGATAAGGATTTAACTATCACCGATTTCAAAAGAGTTAGTTTAGCATAACAAACAGGTTCTTTTTGTTTTTTAAATTTAGTGTAATCATTACTATATTTACTAAGTGATATACAAAAGAGTCTTATTAAAATTAAGTGGAGAAGCTTTATTGGGTGAAAGAAGCTACGGGATTGATCCCAAACGTATATCTCAATATGCCAAAGATATAAAGACAATTACCGATCTGGGTATTGAAGTTGCTGTGGTTATTGGTGGTGGGAATATTTTTAGAGGTGTATCTGCTGCAAGTAACGGAATTGATAGAGTTCAAGGAGATTATATGGGAATGCTTGCTACTGTTATCAACGGAATGGCTTTACAAAGTTCACTTGAAGAAGTGTGTGTGCAAACAAGATTACAGACTGCAATTAAAATTGAAGCTGTAGCAGAACCTTATATTAAAAGAAAAGCAGTTCGGCACCTAGAAAAAAAAAGAGTTGTTATTTTTGGTGGAGGGACAGGAAACCCCTTCTTTACAACAGATTCAGCAGCTGTTCTAAGAGCAATAGAAATAAATGCTGACGTAATTTTAAAAGGAACTAGGGTTGATGGAGTTTATGATTCTGATCCAGAAAAGAACAAAAAAGCAAAAAAATATGATACCATTTCTTTTTCAGATGTTTTGAGTAAGAACCTAAAGGTAATGGATTCTACTGCGTTTACTTTAAGTCAAGAAAACAACTTACCAATTATTGTTTTTAATATGAACGAACAAGGGAACTTATTAAAAGTCATAAAAGGGGAAGAAATAGGAACAAAAATAAAAAATTAGTTGTGGAGGAAATAGAATTTATAATCGAATCTTGTGAGGAATCAATGACTAATGCAATAAAGCATTTAGAAAAAGAGCTTTTAAATATTAGGGCTGGTAAAGCAAACCCTTCAATGTTATCCAGCGTTAAAGTAGATTACTATGGAGCAACAACTCCATTATCACAAATAGCTAATATTAATACCCCAGATGCACAGACATTGTCAGTACAGCCTTGGGAAAAAGATAAACTTCAAGACATTGAAAAAGCAATTATGGTTGCTAATTTAGGCTTTAATCCAATGAACAATGGGGAGTCAATTTTAATTAATATTCCACCATTAACAGAAGAAAGAAGAAAGGAACTAGTGAAAATTGCAAAGTCTGAAATTGAGATTGCTAAAGTTAGTGTTAGAAATGCTAGAAAAGATGCTAATAATGAAATTAAAAAAATTGATGTTTCCACAGATCAAAAAGCTATTTCTGAAGAAGACGTTCAAAGTTTAACAAATAAGTATGTTTCAAAAATTGATTCAATTTTTGCATCCAAAGAAAAAGAAATCCTCTCAGTTTAAAATTTGATTATTTATAAATGAGTAACTCTAATAACTCAAAAAGCTGGGAAATATTTGCTCGTATTATATTAAGAAACCGTATTGTTTTTTTAGTATTTATTTTTATAACAACCTTATTGCTTTCAACACAATGGAAAAACTTGAAATTTAGCTATTCTGAAGCTAATCTTATGCCATATGACCATCCATTTAATATAGCATATGATAATTTTATTGATGTTTTTGGAGAAGAGGGAAATTTATTAATTATTGCAGTAAAAGACAGTTCCTTATTTGAAAAAAACAATTTTAACGCATGGATAAAGCTAAGTGAATCCTTTAAGAATAATAGAGAAGTAAATAATGTTGTTCACGTTGGAAATATTCCTGTTATTTCTAAAGACTTAATTAAAAAACGATTTAATATTGACTCACTAGTAAACGAATTTTTTACAACCAATATCAAAATTGAAAGTTTTAAAGATAATCTCTTCAACAATTATCCCTTTTACGAAAATATTTTATTCAATAAAAATAGTGAGACAATTCAAACAGCAATTTATTTGGATAAATCCATCGTCAACAATATTGAAAGAATAGAATTTGTAAATAAAATTTTTATACCCTCAATAAAAAGTTTTGAATCTCAAACCAAGATAGATGTAAAGATTTCTGGGATGCCATACATAAGAACAATGAATGCTCAGAACATCATGGATGAAATAGGAAAGTTTGTTATAATTGCTATTGTTGTAACTATATGCATATTCTTTTTCTTTTTTAGATCATATAGAGCTACAATTATCACTTTAAGTGTTGTTATAACTGGTGTAATGTGGGCTCTTGGAATCCTTGGCTTTTTGGAATATGAAATCACAGTTTTAACAGCTTTGATTCCTCCATTGATCATTGTAATTGGTGTTCCAAACTGCATCTTTTTAATTAATAAATATCAACATGAAGTAAAAAAACATGGGAATCAAGCTAGATCACTTCAAAGAGTAATTTCTAAAATTGGAAATGCTACTTTAATGACAAACATTACAACCGCATGTGGTTTTGCAACTTTTATTTTAACTGACAGCAAAATACTAAAAGAGTTTGGTGCTGTAGCTTCAATAAATATTATGGTAATCTTTATATTATCAATTTTACTTATTCCTATAATTTATAGTTTTTTACCGCTTCCTAAAGAAAAACACTTAAATCATTTAAGCAATGAATGGCTAAATATTTTCGTGAATTTTTTAAGTAATACTGTTAGGAAAAAAAGAATTCCTGTTTTTATAATTTCAATCCTCAGTTTGTGCATTAGTATAGTAGGAATTAATAAAATTGAAATTTCTGGAAATCTTATTGAGGATATGCCTAAAAAATCTGGGTTTGTTAAAGACATTAAATTTTTTGAAAAAGAATTTAAAGGGATACTCCCAATTGAAATAATGATTGATAGTAGAAGGAAAAATGGAATGACAAGACTAAGTAACTTGAAAAGAATGAATGATTTTCATGATCACATTAAAAGAATTCCAGAACTATCTTCTCCAATTTCAATAGTTAATCTTTCAAAATATATAAAACAATCTTTTTATAATGGTAATCCAAAATACTTTCAATTACCTTCCTCACAAGAAAACACCTTTATATCCAGCTACATAAAAAATTCTGATTTAAATTTTGGAGAAAATAACAGTTACATTGACGAGAACGGACAAATAGCTAGAATTACAACTTTGATTGGAGAAATAGATACTGAAAGGATGGAAGGAATTGAAGAAAGTTTATTAAAAGGGATTGAACTATATTTTCCAAAGGATAGGTTTGATGTTATATTAACAGGAAAGACTCTCGGATATTTAAAGGGAACTAAGTTTTTAATAAAAAATCTACTCATTTCACTTTTCCTTGCAATACTTTTAATCTCACTCATGATTACCTATTTGTTTAGATCTTATAAAATGGTTATAATTTCTTTAATTCCCAATATTTTACCACTACTTTTTACAGCCGGTGTTATGGGATTTTTTAATATTCCTATAAAGCCGTCTACTATATTAGTTTTTAGTATTGCTTTCGGGATTTCTGTTGATGATACAATTCATTTTCTAGTAAAATACAGACAAGAACTAATGGCAAATAATTGGAAAATCAGAAAGTCTGTATTTTCTTCATTGAGAGAAACTGGAATAAGTATGTTCTATACGTCAATCGTTCTGTTTTTTGGTTTTTCTGTTTTTATGAGTTCTAGTTATGGAGGAACAATTGCTCTTGGTGGGTTGGTGTCAACTACATTACTATTTGCTATGCTAGCAAATTTGATATTATTGCCATCACTATTAATATCATTAGAAAAAAATATTTCAAATAAAAAAGATTTAAAGAATTCCATTATAAATCTTGAATCAAATTAATTTCTTAATAAACCAATCCAAAGTTTTATCTTTGAATTAATTTATTAAATTATTTATATAATGACTATAAAAGATTTGTTTAAAAACCCTCCTCTTTCTAAAAAAATCAATGTAAAGGGTTGGGTTAAAACTTTTAGAGCTAACAGATTTATTTCACTAAATGACGGTTCAACTATTCAAAATTTACAATGTGTTGTAGATTATGAAAATACTGATCAAGCTATTTTAAGTAAAATTAATACTGGTGCATCTATTGAAATCTTTGGAATTCTTGTTGCAAGTCAAGGCAAAGGACAGTCAGTTGAGATTCAAGCTGAAAAAATAATAATTTTAGGAGAAAGTGATCCTGACAGTTATCCAATTCAGCCCAAAAAACATAGTCTAGAATTTTTAAGAGAAAATGCTCATTTAAGAGTTAGAACTAATACATTCAGCTCAATATTTAGAATTAGATCAAGTATCTCTTTTGCTATTCATAAATATTTCAAAGAAAACGGTTTTGTTTACGTAAATACTCCAATTATTACAGGAAGTGATGCTGAAGGTGCTGGAGAAATGTTTAAAGTAACAACATTAAATATTAATAAAGCTGAAGTTGAGGATAATGGAAGTATAGATTACTCAAAAGATTTTTTTGGTAAAGAAACCAACTTAACTGTTTCAGGTCAGCTTGAAGCTGAAAACATGGCTATGGGACTTGGAAAAGTATATACATTTGGACCAACATTCCGAGCTGAAAACTCTAATACCTCACGTCATCTTGCCGAGTTCTGGATGATTGAGCCAGAGATGGCATTTTACGACTTAATTGATAACATGAATTTGGCTGAAGATTTCATAAAATATGTCTTAAAATATGTTGTTGAGGACTGTAAAGATGATCTAGATTTTCTAAACAATAGATTAATTAACGAAGATAAAAATAAGCCAAAACAAGAAAGACATGAATTAACTTTAATTGAAAGATTAAATTTTGTTGTTAATAATGATTTTGTAAGAATAACCTATACAGAAGCTTATGAAATACTAAAAAATTCTAAACCCAATAAAAAAAAGAAATTCAAATTTCCAATTTCAGAGTGGGGAATTGACCTACAAAGTGAACATGAAAGATTTCTTGTAGAAAAACATTTTAAAAAGCCTGTAATAATATATGATTACCCTTCAAAAATTAAGGCTTTCTATATGCGAATGAACGATGATGGGAAAACTGTAAAAGCTATGGATATTTTATTTCCTGGTATTGGTGAAATAGTTGGTGGGTCTCAAAGAGAAGAAAGATTAGATGTTTTAAAAGCTAGAATTAAAGAACTTAATATTGATGAAGAAGAATTGTGGTGGTATTTAGACTTAAGAAAATTTGGAACTGTTGAACACAGTGGTTTTGGTCTTGGATTAGAACGATTAATTTTATTTGCCACAGGAATGTCTAACATAAGAGATGTTATTCCTTTTCCAAGGACACCAAAGAATGCTGAATTTTAGTAAGCTGGTCTTCCTTTTGTTTTTTGTATTTTTATTGTTAAATAAGTACGAGTGCTAAAACAATATTTACAGTTAAAATTATCTCAAAAATTGTCTCCTCAACAAATTCAGTTGATGAAGTTAATTGAATTGCCTCTACAGGAACTTGAAGAAAGATTATCCAGAGAAATTGAAGAAAATCCAGCATTAGAATCTGGAAAAGAAAAGGAGGAGGATGATTATTTTGGAGAAGATACAGCCTTTGATGATCAATCTAATAATGATGATGGTGATATAAATGTAGAAGATTACTTAAGTGATGATGACATCCCTGATTATAAATTAAAATCAAATAATTATAGTGATGATGACGAAGAAAAAGCACTTCCATTTGTCTCTGGTATAGGATTTAATCAATTTTTAAAAAATCAACTCGCAACATTTTCTTTAAATGATGATGATCAAAAAATTGCTGAATTTCTTGTTGGAAGTGTTGACCAATCTGGATATATAAGATCTGAACTATTAGACATAGTTGATGACTTGGCTTTTACAATGGGTATTTATACTGATCTAGATTCCATAAAAAAGATTTTAAAAAAAATTCATTTATTAGATCCACCAGGTGTAGGTGCCAGGGATTTAAGGGAATGCTTAATTATACAGTTAAAAAGAAAAACTCAAACAAAATCAATTGAAAATGCAATTACAATTTTAGAAAGTTACTTCGACTTATTTATCAAAAAACATTATAAAAAAATTATTCAAAAATTAAATGTTGATGAGGATAATTTAAGAGATACAATTAAAGAAATTGAAAAATTAAATCCAAAACCTGGTTCAGCATTCTCAGAGCCCACAAAAATTAATTCCACAATTATTCCAGATTTTAAAATTGAAATAATTGATAACCAATTAGTTCTAAATTTGAACTCAAGAAATGCCCCAGAACTTTTTGTCTCCTCTGAATATAAAAATATGCTTTCTGGTTACCAGGAAAATAAAAAAGTTTCCAAAAGTCAGAAACAAGCTATATCATTCATAAAGCAAAAATTAGACGCTGCGAAATGGTTTATTGATGCTATAAATCAAAGAAATCAGACTTTACTTATTACAATGAAAACGATTATGGATTTTCAAAAAAAATACTTTTTGAGTGGTGATGAGAGTCACCTGAAACCTATGATATTAAAGGATATAGCCGAAAAAATCGACATGGATATTTCAACTATTTCCAGAGTTGCCAATAGTAAATATGTTGACACGCCTTATGGAATTAAATTAATAAAGTCATTTTTTTCTGAAGGAATAACAAATGATAAAGGTGTTGAAGTTTCCACAATAGAAATAAAAAAAGAACTTCAATCTATAATTGATCAAGAAAATAAGTCTAAGCCATTTACTGATGATGAGCTGACAAAAAAAATTAATGAAAAGGGTTATCCAATAGCTAGAAGAACTGTAGCTAAATATAGAGAAATGATTGGGTCTCCTGTTGCAAGACTAAGGAAAAAACTTTAGGCGAATATCTCTATTTAAAAAATAAATTTATTATTGAAATTGTTATTTAATTCATCTAAAGAATAATTCTTAGATGTATAAATTAAATAATAGGAAAATGATTTAATCTATAAATAGTTTTAATTATTTACTTCAGTGTAGAATAAATTGAGCTTCATTTTTTTATCCATTTTGTCATTACTAGGATTTGGTCCAATTAAAACTGTCCCTAGAGGATTGATGGTAGATGCAAAAGGAGTAAAATCAACAAGATTATTTTCTTGAACTTCAATATTAATGGTATTGTTAATATCGGATGAAACAACAAGACCTAATTTAACATTTGTAGAATCATTTCTTACAATATTTTTTATATGTTCAGTTAATCTTATTTTATACAATAAACCATTTTTATCATCATCAAGCTCTATCAATCCTCCATGCGTAGTTTTATTTAAAAAAGGTTTTGTCCCCTGAGAATTATCAACAAAATAATCAACCAAAGGAACTTGATTTACTAAATCATATAAATATAGTCTTGATGGTTCAATAATGTTTCCACTTGAATTCAGCATTTCTTGATCAATATACATTGTTAGATTTGCCTCATTTAAAAGCCAATCTTTTGATTTTATTTCATCTAATAAATCAACTCCATTATCATCCTTGAACAGTTCTATTTCTGCCATTATTCCCTGTCCTCCTTTTAAATAAACTCTTTCTGGATTTTCAATTGTATCTAGAATTGAAGAGTATACATAGCCTGGATAAGGATCATTCTTAAACGAATTAAATTTAGTAGCGTTAAAATTTAATTTAAACTCAGATTCCTCTGTGTCTATTGAATCATCAGTAGTATCATCAGGAGTTCCATTATCATTAATTTTTTGATAATCATAAACAATTCTAATTTCAGCTTCATTAAAATTTAAAAACATTAGAAGAGGTTCAGAAAAATCATAAGCCTTAAAAGCTAATCCTTTAAAATACCTTTTAAAATTGTCAAAATTTGATATTTGATCTGATCCTTCAATATCTACAATTTTAGTTTGAAAAAAACTGTTATCAAGTTCTACTCTGATTCTTGGACTAAGTCTTTCCTTGACAATTAATGATTCATCTTCTTCTGTGTCGGGATCATCTTCTTTATAAAAAATTAATTCTTCACGGTTAATTTTTACTTGATCGTCAAATAGAACTTTTCCTGAAAAATCTTCTGAAAAAGTACTGTTTGAATAATACTTTTGATACTTTTCTAAGTTTGTGTTAGGATCATATGCTCTAATGTAATAATCTAATTCACTAATTTTCAATTTGAAAGATGCGTTAGGGTTTCCAATGAGAGAATCTATTTCATAAACTATTCTTCCAGAATTAGGATTTACAGAATCGGTATCTTCACCATCTAAAATTCCATCCCCATCAGTGTCTTCATTAAGTGGGTCTTGACCATTGTTAGATTCTTCAGAATCAGAAATTCCATCCCCATCTGAATCACTCTGTGGATCATTACTATCAACGTCATAATAGTCAATAACTCCATCATTATCATTGTCATTAATATTAGTAAAAAAAGGAATATCCAAGTAAACCATTTTTACTAACTCAGACTCATCAATAGTAGAAGAATTTTGATCATCATCTTCATCATCTTGGCTAAAAATTCCAAAAATATTGTTAGAGTCAGCAAAATTTACTTGCGTAACAAAACTTGCATGAGAATTTCCATAAATATTATCCTCAAATTTTCCAATTTGAAATGTTGTAAGAGAATTAGCTACAAAAGGAGGGATTTTTCTCATTTTGACAAATACTGGAACTTCCTCAGTACTTGTAACAAAAGGATTATTATCAATTAAAGCTGAACCTATAGTGTTGTAATCTTTATTACAAGACATGATAAAAAGAGAAAGAAAAAAAATTAATTTAATATTTTTCACCAAATTATTTTAAAATTTTGTCGTTGTAAAATTCTATGTATTGCTTTTCGAAACCTTCGTCGAAACCACAATTTAAAATAGGGATTTTTAAAGAGTTGGCAAGATCAATATAGGTTTGTTTAATATTTTGATTGGCAAAAACAACTCCATCTGAATTCATAATAGATATTTTATACAGATTTTCATAAGAAGGATCAGAAAGTTGATTTAAAGTCTCACTTTGTATTTCATCAAAATGTATCTTTTTGACAATATCATTGGACAATTTACCTTCTATCTCATTTTCATAAATAGATGTTACTACTTTTGTATTTGAAAATAAAGGCTCATCTCTGTAATATTCTTTCAAATATAATGGCATGAGAGATGCTATCCAGCCATGAACATGTATTATATCAGGAGACCAATTTAATTTTTTTATAGTTTCAACAACCCCTTTAGCAAAAAAAATAGCTCTTTCGTCGTTATCATTGTAGAGTTTTTTCTTTTTATCAGAGTCTAATAATCTATTTTTAAAATACTCCTCATTATCAATAAAATATACTTGCATCCTTTCTTTTGGTATGGATGCTACTTTTATAATTAAGGGCATATCTAAATCATCAATAATAAGATTCATTCCAGAAAGTCGAATGACCTCATGTAATTGGTGGCGACGTTCATTAATTATCCCATATTTTGGTATAAAAATTCTTGTTTGACCTCCATTTTTATTGACTACTTTGGGTAATTTATAAGTTAGAGTAGAAATATCATTATTGGGTAAATATGGAATAACTTCCGAGGAAACATAAAGCACTTTTTTTCCAGTCATAATGTCCTTTCTTAAAACTCAATTAATTTGAAATGCAAAATTACAAAAATTATGTTAGATTTACTTCTCAAAACACTAATAATACACTGTTAAAATTTTACTAAATGATAGTTTGCTCTCTGAAATCTAGTGTTGAGAAAGAACTAAAAGCAAGTATTAAACCAAAACATGTTTTAGGACTTGTTCCTACCATGGGATTCCTTCATAATGGACATATTTCATTAATTGAAAAGGCAGTTAAAGATTGTGATCATGTATGGGTATCAATTTTTATTAATCCTATTCAATTTAATAATCAAAATGATTTAGATAACTATCCTAAGAACTTAAAAAAAGATCTTAACTTAATTAAGTCAATTTCAGAAAAAATCAATGTTTTTTCTCCTTCTATTGATGAAATGTACGATGATAGACTTCGTCACAAAAACTATAATTTTGATGGTATTGATTCAGAACTAGAAGGTAGATTCAGACCAAAGCATTTCTCAGGTGTTGCAACAATTGTTTCAAAACTTTTTGATCTTTTTAAGCCAAATAAAGCTTTTTTCGGGGAAAAAGATTTTCAACAAACTCAAATAATTAGAAAATTGATTGAAATTGAAAAACATAAAACAGAATTAATAATATGCCCGACTGTCAGAGAGAAAAATGGTCTTGCCATGAGCTCTAGAAATTCTTTACTTTCAAAGAAAAACAGAGAAAAAGCTTCATTAATTTTTCAAAATCTACTTTTCCTAAAGAAAAACTATAAAAAAAATGACTTTGAAAAACTAATATTAAAATGTAAAGAGAATATTGACTCTAATAAAGATTTTAAAACTGAGTATTTAGAAATAGTTGACTCTTATGATTTTAAAATTCTAAATAAATTTGTAGCGAAAAAATCACTAAGAGTTTTTATTTGCGTTAAAGTGGGTGATGTTAGATTAATTGACAATATTTTATTGAATTAATATATATTTGCCTGATGATTATTGAAGTCTTAAAATCCAAAATTCATAGAGTTACTGTTACGGACTGTGAACTAAATTACATTGGAAGTATTACTATTGATGAGTCTTTAATAGAAGCTGCGAATATGATTGTAGGAGAAAAGGTACAAGTTGTCAATATAAATAACGGTGAGAGACTTGAAACTTATATCATAAAAGGCAAGAGGGATTCAGGAGAAATAACCCTTAACGGACCTGCTGCAAGAAAAGTTCAAAAAGGTGATAAAGTTATAATAATCAGTTATGCCAGAATGAATATTAATGATGCTAAAAGCTTTAAGCCGACACTAATTTTTCCAGATCAAAATAATTCTTTAAAATCATAATGCTTAAAATTGCATTTAAATGGTTTAAAAATCTTTTTCCTCCCTTTTTAGGTTTTTTTTTAATTTATTACTCATATTCAAATACAACATTAGATGACAGAAAAACAATATATTCGTCAATATTAGATGCAGATTATTTTTTTGTTTTATTATCAATTTGCTTAGGTTTTTTTAGTCATTTTATCAGAGCTATAAGGTGGAAAAACATGCTCTCTCCGATGGGGTATGAAATAAAATTTCGCAACTCACTAATGTGTGTTTTCATTGCCTTTTTATCAAATTTAGGTTTTCCAAGGTCAGGTGAAATTTTAAGATCTTCATCGATTTCTTTTTATGAAAAAATACCAATAGAAAAAAGCTTTGGCACCATAATTACAGAAAGAATTATTGATATTTGTGTATTAAGTTTAATAATTATTTATGGGTCATTGATCTCAACAAAGATTAATTTATCTGAATTTTCATATTCTTACTTTTTAATATTTATTTTACTTTTTATTACAATTTTTTTAATCACAAAAATTAAATTGAATAATAAAATTGTTAACATTATAAAAGGATTAAAAAAAGGGATAACTTCTATTTCAAAAATCAAAAACAAACCTCTTTTTGTTTTACATACTTTACTTATTTGGAAATGCTATTTTTTAATGTTTTATTTTGTAAAATTCAGTTTAAACGAAACCTTTCACCTAGAATTTGAAGCATTAATTTTAGCTTTTATAGCAGGTGCTATAACAATGTCGCTAACAAATGGAGGTATTGGTGCATATCCCATAGCTATTGCCGTTGTTATAAGTCAGTATAATGTTTCCTATGAAAGTGCTTTAGCCTTAGGTTGGATTGTTTGGAGTGCGCAAACATTAATGATTATTTTTTTTGGGATATTATCTTTTATTTTTTTACCTATATTAAACAAATAATTGATTATGTCTAAAGTAAAATCTACTTTTTGTTGTCAAAATTGTGGAGCCCAACATTCTAAATGGTTGGGTCAATGCAGTGCATGTAAAGAATGGAACACAATAGTTGAAGAAATAATTAAAAAAGAAAATATTCCAACATTAGGTCTAACTAAAGACCAGCTCTCTTCCAAAATTCAACTAATTGGTGATGTAGATTTTAAGAATGATCCAAGACTAAATATAGTTGACGAAGAATTTAATAGGGTTTTAGGTGGAGGAATTGTTCCTGGATCTCTAATATTAATTGGTGGTGAGCCTGGTATAGGAAAGTCAACTTTATTATTACAAATATCATTAATGATAAATCATAAAGTACTTTATGTTTCAGGAGAAGAGAGTCAGCAACAAATTTGTAGAAGAGCTGACAGAATTGAGAAAAATTCAAAAAGCTGCTACATTTTAAATGAAACTAATGTTGAGACAATTTTAAATCAAGTTAATACTTTAAAACCTGATTTATTAATAATTGATTCAATTCAAACACTACAAACTGATTTAATTGACAGCAATCCTGGAAGTGTGTCACAAATAAAGGAATCTGCATCACAATTTTTAAAATATTCAAAAAAATCAAATTTGCCAGTTTTCTTAGTTGGACACATAACTAAAGATGGAGGAATAGCAGGTCCAAAAGTTTTAGAACACATGGTTGATGTTGTTCTTCAATTTGAAGGAGATAGAAATAATTTATATAGAATTCTGAGAGTTAAAAAAAATAGATTTGGATCTACTGCTGAAATAGGAATATATGAGATGCTAAACAATGGTTTAAGAGCTGTTCTAAACCCAAGTGAAATTTTAATTTCAAGTAACAAGTTAGCATTAAGTGGAAATGCAATAGCATCAACAATTGAGGGTATTAGACCTATAATGATTGAAGTACAAGCATTAGTTAGTAGTGCAGTTTATGGAACTCCTCAAAGAAGTACAACTGGTTTTAATTCTAAAAGATTAAATATGCTTCTAGCTGTTTTAGAAAAAAGAGCTGGTTTCAAATTAGGAACTAAAGATGTTTTTTTAAATATAACTGGAGGGATAAAAATTGAGGATCCTGCAATTGATTTAGCGGTAGTTGCAGCAATTCTGTCTAGTAACTTTAATATCCCACTAAAAAAAGGAATTTGTTTCGCTGCTGAAATAGGTCTTTCTGGAGAACTAAGAGCAGTTCCTAAAATTGATCAAAGAATAAACGAAGCTGAAAAACTTGGTTTTAAAACCTTAATAATTTCATCACAGTCTAAAATAAATGTGAAGACCCAAAAAATTAAAGTTATTGATTTCCCAACAATTGATGCCGTTTTAAAAATTCTATTTAAGGAGCGGGATTAGGAATCATATTATGAACTTTTTCAATCTCACTTAAAACATCCTCACTTAAGTCAATGTTTATACTTTCAATATTTTCTTTTAATTGAGATAATTTTGATGCTCCAATAATATTACTGGTAACGAATGATCTTGAATTTACAAATGATAGAGACATTTGGGTTAAACTCATTTCATATTTTTTAGCAATTTCATTATAAAATTCAGTTGCTCTCATTGAATTTTCACCTGAAAATCTGCTTAAATTAGGAAACAAACTTAGTCTGCTATCTTTTGGAATTTTTCCGCCTAAGTATTTACCGCTTAAAACTCCAAATCCTAATGGTGAATAAGCTAATAAACCAACGTTTTCTCTTGCACAAATTTCAGCATTACCAACCTCAAAAAGCCTATTTAAAAGTGAATATGGGTTCTGAATTGTAATAGTTTTTGGTAAATTATTTTTTGATAACTCTAAATATTTCATGAACCCCCATGGGTTTTCGTTTGATAACCCGATGGTTCTAATTTTACCAGCTAAAATTAATGTTTTTAAACTCTCTAAAACAGATTGAAAATTTTCCTTCCAATTATCATCAAAACTAGCATTAAAACCTCTTTTCCCAAAAGTATTAGTTACTCTTTCAGGCCAATGTAATTGATATAAATCTATATAATCTGTTTTCAATCTTTTTAAACTTCCATCAACTGCTGAAATAATAGAATTTTTTGAAAAGCCTGTAGTCCTAATATGCTTAGTATAGTCTCCTGGTCCAGCAATTTTTGTTGCTAAAACTATTTGATCTCTATTTTTTCTTTCTTTCATCCATTTTCCTATAATTTTTTCGGTGTCAGCATACAATTGGGGTGTAGCAGGTACAGGATAAAGTTCAGCAGTATCAAAAAAATTTACTCCCTTGTCTAATGCATAGTCCATTTGTTCATAAGCCTCATGTTCAGAGTTTTGATTTCCAAATGTCATTGTTCCAAGACAAATCTTACTTACTTTAATTTCAGTTGATGGTAAATAGGAATATTTCATTTTTTTTATAATGTTAATTCAACAACTATTGGACAATGATCAGAGTGAAAAACTTGATCTAGAATTGATGATGATTTAATCTTTGATTTTAAGTTTTCTGAAACAAGATTGTAATCAATTCTCCATCCTTTATTATTTGCTCTAGAATTTGCTCTGTAACTCCACCAACTGTATTTATGAGGTTCTTTATTTAATTCTCTAAATGAATCAACAAATCCTAAATTCATAAAGTTTGAAAACCACTCTCTTTCCCATGGCAAAAAACCAGAAACTTTAGCGTTTCTTACAGGATCATGGATATCTATTGGTTCATGACAAATGTTATAATCTCCACAAATTACTAAGTTTGAAAAATTTGTTTTTAGATCCGAAATATAATCTTTAAACTCATTCATGTATTTAAACTTATAATCAAGTCTTTCAATATTTGTTCCTGATGGAAGGTATAAACTCATTATTGAAAGGTTTCCAAAATCTATCCTTAAATTTCTACCTTCAAAATCCATGTGATCAATTCCAGTACCAAATTCAACATTAACCGGCTTTTTTTTAGAAAGTATAGCTACTCCACTGTATCCTTTTTTTTGGGCTGAAAACCAATAATTATAATGATATCCAATTTCTGAAAATTGATCCAAGTCAAACTGATCTTTATTAGCTTTTATTTCTTGTAAACAAATAACATCACAATTTGAACTTTTTAGCCAATCTATAAAACCTTTTTTTAAAGCCGCACGAATTCCATTAACATTGTATGAGATAATCTTCATATTAAAAACTTAACCAAGTTTTAATGTCTAACTCATTCTTGATTTTTACTTTTAATTCTTCTATTTTCATTCTTTCTTGAACCATTGTATCTCTATCCCTAATAGTAACAGTTCCATCTTCAATGGATTGATGGTCAATAGTTAGACAGTATGGGGTACCAAGAGCATCTTGTCTTCTATACCTTCTTCCAATAGCATCTTTTTCATCGTAAACAGTGTTGTATTCCCATTTGAACTCTTCAATAATTTGTTTAGATAATTCGGGTAAACCATCTTTTTTTAACAATGGAAGAACAGCTATTTTCTTTGGTGCTAAAATTTTGGGTAGTTTCAAAACTACTCTTTTTGATCCATCAGCTAATTCTTCTTCAATTAATGATTTTGAGAAAACAGCCAAAAACATTCTATCTAATCCTATTGAAGTTTCTAAAACATATGGAGTATAACTTTCGTTTGATTGATTGTCATAATATTTTATTTTTTTTGATGAATACTTTTCATGACTAGAAAGATCGAAATCTGTTCTTGAATGAATTCCTTCAAGTTCCTTAAAGCCAAAAGGGAAATTAAATTCAATATCACATGCTGCATCTGCATAATGTGCTAATTTTTCATGGTCATGAAATCTATAGTTCTCTTCACCTAGGCCTAAAGATAAGTGCCAAGCGAGTCTATTATCTTTCCACTTGGAATACCATTCGTGCTGAGTTCCAGGTTTGATAAAATATTGCATTTCCATTTGTTCAAATTCTCTCATTCTAAAGATAAATTGTCGAGCAACTATTTCGTTTCTAAAAGCTTTACCTATTTGAGCAATTCCAAAAGGAATTTTCAATCTACCTGTTTTTTGAACATTTAAAAAATTAACGAAAATCCCTTGTGCAGTTTCTGGTCTTAAATACAAATCAGTAGCATTTTCAGCTGAAGCGCCTAACTTAGTTCCAAACATTAAGTTAAATTGCTTAACATCAGTCCAATTTTTTGATCCAGAAATAGGACAAGTAATTTCTAAGTTTTCTATAATTTTTTTTAATCCTACCAAATCATCATTTTCCATAGCTTGGTTAAAAGATTTTAAAATTTCAATAATCTTATTTTGGTAACCCAAAACTCTGGAGTTTGTAGACTTAAATTGATCTATATCAAAACTTTTCCCAAACCTTTTACTTGCTTTTGAGATTTCTTTTTGAATTTTATTTTCTATTTTGGCAATATGATCTTCAATTAAAACATCAGCTCTGTATCTCTTTTTGGAATCTTTATTATCAATTAAAGGATCATTAAAAGCATCAACATGTCCAGAGGCTTTCCATATTTTTGGATGCATTAAAATTGCTGAATCAATATTTACAATATTCTCGTTTAATTGAACCATTGCTTTTAACCAATAATCTTTTAGGTTATTTTTTAGATCTGTTCCGTTTTGACCGTAATCATAAACTGCACTCAAACCATCATAAATTTCACTAGATTGGAAAATAAAACCGTACTCTTTAGCATGGGAAATTACTTTCTTAAATTTATCATCTTTACTCATAAAGCTAAAATAAGAGTTAATTTTATAATTTCTATTAAAATAATAGAAATAGAAATACATAAATTAATTGTTATTTTGCCTTAAACTTAAAGTGATGAGAAACTTTAGATTAATAATTATTGTTATTCTTAGTATTTTTCTTGTTGAATGTGCTAAAAGGGGTGTTCCAGAAGGAGGTCCAAAAGATGAAGATCCTCCAAAGTTAATTAATGCTGAACCAAACGAAAATTCGATAAATTTTAAAGAAAAAAGAATTAGGCTTTACTTCGATGAGTATATAAAATTAAAAGAATTTAGAAAGCAGATTGTTGTTTCTCCTCCAATTGATAAAAGTTTTTACTCAATAAATCCTCAATCGGGAGCTTCCAAGTATATTCAAATAGATTTAAAAAAACCACTGGATGAAAACAAAACTTACGTCTTTAATTTTGGAGAGAGTATTGTTGATAATAACGAAGGGAATAAATTGCCATTTTTTAAATATGTTTTTTCGACAGGTGATTACGTAGATTCATTATCAGTCAAGGGTAATATAATGCGCTCGTATGAAAGAAAATATGAAAGTTTTATCTCAACTTTCTTATATCCTTTAGATGAAAACTTTAATGATTCTATAGTTTTTAATGGGTTGCCAAATTATGTTGGGAATACACTAGATTCAACAAACTTTGAGATGACCAACCTTAGAAAAGGAAAATACATGTTTTTAGCGCTAAAAGATGAGAACAATAACTATAAGTTTGATCCTGAATTTGATAAAATTGGATTTATTGATTTTAATCTGAATCTACCAACAACTGACAGCTTACAAATTGATTTATTCAAAGAAAATATTCCTTTTGAAAGCTTCAGACCATTTTTCGAAAAAGAAAATAAAATTGGTTTTCCTTTTAAAGGAAGTAGTAATGGTGTTAAGATTAAGCTTATCGACTCAATTCAAAGAGATTTTGTGATAACTAAAAATAAAGAAACTGATACATTAAATTATTGGTTCAAAAAGTTCGATTATGACACCCTTTATTTTAAAATATCAAAATCAAATTACTCTAAAACATATAAACTAAAAAAACAAGAATTAGAAAAAGATTCATTAATTATATCCTCATCAATAAATTCAGTTTTGGAGTTAGAAGACCAATTTAAAATCAATAGTAATATTCCTCTCTTATCAATTGATAATGAAAAAATCAGTGTTTTAAATAAAGATTCTATTCTTGTTGAATTTAAAACAGAGTTAGATAAAAATAAGTTTGATATTAATTTCAAATTCGAAGTATTACCTAATGATAATTATACCATTAATATTCTTCCAAATGCAATTAAAGATTTTTATGAAAATTATAATGATACAATTAGTTACTCTTTTAAAACAAAAAGCAGGTCAGATTATGGAGTTTTAAATCTAAAAATAAATGATTTAAAAGAATACCCAGTTATTGTACAAGTATTGGATAATAAGGAATCTGTTGTAAGAGAAAAAAAATTAAATTCAATCGAAGATCCATGTGTTTTTGAAAATTTAAAACCTTCTAATTATTTTATTAGACTTATTTACGATAAAAACAATAATGGTATATGGGACACAGGAAACTTTTTAAACAGAATTCAACCTGAAAAAACTTTTCATTATTCAGAAGAAATTGTTGTTAGAGCAAATTGGGTTTTAGAGGAAAAAATTAGTGTAAATCAATAAAAAATGAAAAAAAAAATAATTTTTTTATTACTAATTATTACACTATTGTTAGTTGGATTAATGAAAAGCACAGGATTTTTTAGATCTATTAAAAAAGAATTTGATGGTAACATTTTAAAAAAAATAAACATAGTCGGTGCTGAAGATATTACAATAAATCATATTGATAGTTTCGCAATAATATCTTCAACAAACAGAAAAAATTTGCCTGCTATTAATCAAGAACATGGTGGTTTATATTTTTTTGATCTAAAAAATATAAACTCAAAACCTATTCTGTTGACAGAAAATTTTCATAAGCCATTTGCACCTCACGGAATTTCAATTTATTCAAAAAATAATGAAACTACTATAGCGGCAGTGAACCACACAATAAATGGGGAATTTATTGAAATTTTTAAACTAAAAGATTTAAAATTAACTCACATTAAAACCTTAGAAAATGAATTAGTATCTACTCCAAACGACATAGTTTTATTGGATCATGAAACTTTTTACTTGACTAATGATCATAAGTTTAAAACTGGCTTTATGAGAATGATAGAGGACTATATTGGTCTTTCAGTCTCAAATATAATTTTTTATGACGGAAAAAAATTTGTTGAAGCTGCAAAAGGAATTTCTTATGCAAATGGAATAAATTATGATAAAAATAGAAGTCTATTATTTGTAGCGTCTCCAAGAAAATTTGAAATTAAAATTTATAAAAAGGAAACCGATAACTCATTAACATTTATTGAAAATATATATTGTGGAACTGGAGTTGACAATATTGAATTCGATCTGAAAAACAACCTTTGGATTGGAGCACATCCAAATCTTTTACATTTTAATTCATATGCTTTTGGTTACAATAATATTTCACCATCAGAAATTATTAAACTTCAATATTTTGGAAAAGAAGATTATAAGTTGGAAACAGTATACTTGGAAAATGGAGAAGAAATGTCAGGTTCAACAGTAGCTGCACCATTTGGAAATCTTATTCTAATGGGAAATGTTATGGATGACCATTTTCTAATTCTAAAAAAGTATTAATCTTTAATTTGAAGATTATTTAGAAATTTTAGCTTTTATAAAATCCCTGTTCATTCTGGCTATATTTTCAAGTGAGATTCCTTTAGGGCACTCTACTTCACACGCACCAGTATTTGTGCAGTTACCGAAACCTTCTTCATCCATTTGCTTAACCATATTCAGTACTCTTTCATTAGCTTCAACTTTACCCTGAGGAAGAAGAGAAAATTGAGAAACTTTTGCAGAAACAAACAACATTGCACTTGAATTTTTACATGTGGCAACACAGGCTCCACATCCTATACATGTTGCAGCATCAAAAGCTTTGTCTGCACTATTTTTTTCTATAGGTATTGCATTTGCATCTTGAGTATTTCCAGACGTATTAATAGAAATATAACCTCCAGCATGTTGAATTCTGTCAAATGCAGATCTATCAACAACTAGATCTTTTATTACAGGAAACGTATTTGCTCTGAAAGGTTCTATGTAAATGGTATCACCATCTTTAAATTTTCTCATGTGTAATTGACATGTAGTTACTAATCGATCTGGACCATGAGCCTCTCCATTAATGAACATCGAACAAGAACCACATATCCCCTCTCTGCAATCGTGATCAAAGGCAACAGGGTCAACTCCTTTTAAAGTTAGTTGCTCGTTTAAAACATCCATCATTTCCAAAAAAGACATATCTGGAGAAATATCTTCAATGTTATAACTTACCATTTCTCCTTTTTCTTGAGAGTTTTTTTGACGCCAAATTTTAAGTTTTAGTCTCATATTACTTGTAAGATCTGGTTTTTAATTCAATATTTTCATAATTCAATATTTCTTTGTGTAAAATTGAATTTGATGGAGAACCATTGCTCTCCCATGCAGATACAAATGTGAAATTTTTATCATCTCTTAAAGCTTCTCCTTCTTTTGATTGAGATTCTTCTCTAAAATGACCTCCGCAAGATTCTGTTCTTTCAAGAGCATCCTTAGCAAATAATTCTCCTAGTTCTAAAAAGTCAGAGACTCTTGTTGCCTTTGCAAGTGATTCGTTAAAAGAATCTGAAGTTCCAGGGACAGAAATGTTTTTATAAAAATCTTCTCTTAAGGATTGAATTTCTTTGATAGCTTCTTTGAGTCCTTTTTCATTTCTGGACATTCCACATTTATTCCATATAATTTTACCAAGCTTTTTATGAAAATAATCAACACTTTTTGTGCCCTTGTTTTGTATTAAAAACTTAATTTTTTCTTTAACAGATTTTTCTGCATCTTCAAATTCTTTTGTTTCAGTTGAAATTTGGCCAGTCCTAATATCTTCTGCTAAATAATCTCCAATTGTATATGGTAAAACAAAATATCCATCAGCTAGGCCTTGCATCAAAGCTGACGCACCCAACCTATTTGCACCATGATCTGAAAAATTAGCTTCTCCTATTGCAAAACACCCTGGTATTGTTGTCATTAAATTGTAATCTACCCAAACTCCACCCATAGTATAATGAACAGCAGGATAAATCATCATAGGAGTTTCATAAGGGTTTTGATCAACAATTTTTTCATACATCTGAAAAAGATTTCCATATTTTGATTTAATAACCTCTTTGCCAAGCTTGCCTACAATATTATCATCGCTTTGATCAAGACCTTTTAAAAGCGCCTTTTCTTTTCCATACCTAACAATAGCTGACGCAAAATCTAAAAATACTGCTTCTCCAGTTTTATTTACACCATATCCAGCATCACATCTTTCTTTTGCTGCTCTTGATGCAACATCACGTGGAACTAAATTTCCAAAAGCTGGATATCTTCTTTCCAAATAATAATCTCTTTGGTCTTCACTTAATTCAGTAGGTTTTAATCTTCCTTCTCTGATTGCAATAGCATCACTCTTTGATTTAGGAACCCAAATCCTACCATCATTTCTCAGAGATTCCGACATTAAAGTAAGTTTGGATTGATGATCTCCTGAAACCGGTATGCAAGTTGGATGTATTTGTGTGAAGCAAGGATTTGCAAAGAATGCCCCTTTTTTATGAATTTTCCAAGAGGCTGAAACATTACTACCCATTGCATTTGTTGAAAGGTAAAATAAATTACCGTAGCCACCTGAAGCTATAACAACTGCATGAGCTGAATGTCTTTCTATCTTACCATTTATTAAATTCCTTGTTATTATTCCTCTTGCTTTACCATCAACAAGAACAATATCCATCATCTCATGACGATTGTACATTTTAATTTTACCTCGAGCTATTTGACGATTCATGGCTGAATATGCTCCAAGCAATAACTGTTGACCAGTTTGACCTTTAGCATAAAAAGTCCTTGAAACCAATACTCCTCCAAAAGATCTATTATCTAACAAACCTCCATAATCTCTAGCAAAAGGAACTCCTTGTGCAACACATTGATCAATAATATTTGCAGAAACTTCTGCAAGTCTGTAGACATTTGCTTCTCGAGACCTATAATCACCTCCTTTGACGGTATCATAAAATAATCTGTAAACAGAGTCTCCATCACCCTGATAATTTTTAGCAGCATTTATACCTCCTTGAGCTGCAATTGAGTGAGCTCTTCGTGGTGAATCTTGAAAACAAAATGCTTTCACATTATATCCTAGTTCAGCCAAAGTAGCTGATGCTGAACCTCCTGCTAAACCAGTACCAACTACGATAACATCAATTTGTCTTTTGTTTGCGGGACTAACTAATTTGATATTGTTCTTGTGGTTTGTCCATTTTTCTGAAATTGGTCCATTTGGTATTTTGGAATCAAGAGCCATACATTAACTGTTTAAATAATGAAAAATTGCTATAAAACTAAAACCTAACGGAATCCCAATAGCGTATATATTTGCTATTATTTTTATCAAAAAATTGTATTTGTTTAATCCTAAAGACTGGAATGATGAAGAAAAACCATGCAATAAGTGAAGTGAAAGAAAACCAAAAGAAATAACATAAATAACAACTTTAGTAAGGTCTTCAAATTTATGAGTTAATTCATCATAGTATCTGTTAGGATCATCAGGTAAAAATTCAACATATTTGTAATTCATTTCAGGAATCCAAAAATCATAAAAATGGAGCCCTAAAAAAGATAGTACTACCAATCCAGAAATAATCATATTTCTAGACATCCAGCTCGCATTAGCATCCCCTTTATATTTTACATATTTTATCTTTCTTGAAGTTCTGTTTTTAAAATCTAATACAAAGCCCATGACAAAATGAAAAACAACTCCTAAGATTAATATAGGTTGAGCAATAAATTGAACTACAAAATTAGTTCCCATAAAATGAGAAAATTGATTAAAAATTGATTCACTAAAAACAGATGTTATGTTTATAATAAAGTGTTGAAGTAAAAAAATAATCAAAAAAATTCCTGAAATAGCCATTGCTACTTTTTTGATTATTGAAGATTGGATTACAAAACTCACAATTTATATTTTACACAACAAAATTAACTCATGAAGTGTTATAAGACAATAAAAATTAGATATTTATTTAATTTCAAAAAACTCTATACTACTTCCAATTTTTAATTTATATTTTCCTTTTTTAAGAAAAAATTTGTTGTTATCAGATTTTACAAAATTATTTTTGTTTTTTTTGTTTATCTCACTTTCATCAAATTCAATGGGAATATTAACATATTGAAATCCTTTTAGTAGTGTTATGTCTCTTTTAGAAAGAACCTTGTCATTACTATTTAAGAGAACAAAACTATTTTTTTGTTTAGTATCTGAGAAAATAATCGCGTTTTTTTTAGGGATATTATAATCAGACCAGTTGTATGTTTTTTTACCCCATCTGCTTGAAGATCTAATGTCCTCAACATATATATACTGGGGCTCTTTTTTCTTTTCTGATTTTTCTAACATTGAATAAATTACCGAAAGATCTGTTTTATATATAGATCTTCCATGAGTAGCCAAAAGAAGATCTTTATTATCTTTTTGAATTACTAAATCGTGAACGGCAACTTTATTAATACCATTGCTGAAAGGAGCCCATTCATCCCCTTTATTGAGACTTATATATGCTCCGTTGTCAGTTCCTAAATATACAATATCCTCAATATGGGGGTCTTCTTTAATAACGTTTACTGATGATTTTGGAAGATTAGAACTAATATTTTCCCAAGATTTACCATTATCATTAGTAACATAAACGTATGGACTAAAGTCATCATTTCTGTATCCGTTAAGAGTTGCGTAAATTCTATTTTCATTATGCTTAGAAAAAATAACCCTACTAACCCAAAGTTTTTGAGGTAAATCTTTTGAAATCAATTCCCAACTATTTCCTCCATCGTTTGAAATTTGAATTAGACCATCATCTGAACCAGTAACAATTTTTCCAAATTTAAAAATCGACTCATCTAAAGTAGATATTGTCCCGTAAGGGACATTTCCTTTTTTTATGCCATTAGTAAGATCTTTTGATTTAAAAGACCAGTTATCTCCTTTGTTAAGTGAAGCATGAAGTTTATTGCTCCCCAAATATAAAATGTCTTGATTATGTGGTGAAAGTAAAATAGGGGTTTGCCAATTAAACCTTAATGGGGGTTCCCCTAACTCATGTTTGGGTTTTATATATGTTCTTTTTCCAGACGAGTTATTTATTCTAAAATATGTGCCAAATTGATAACCCGTATAAATTATGTTAGAATTTCTTTTGTCAATTTGTATTTGCATGCCATCGCCACCCATGATTGACTTCCAATTATTTTGACCTGACTGATGCCAACTAGGACTTTCAACAGATTCGTTACTAGCCATCCAAACACCGTTGTCTTGAAGTCCTCCATATACATTGTAAGGTTTTTCGTTATCCACATTAATGGTATAAAATTGTCCAACTGTTGGTTGATTCAGCTTTATCCAATTTTTACCATCATCATAACTTATGTTTACACCACCATCATTTCCATTTATTAAATGATTTGGGTTATTTGGATTT
>SGZG01000060.1 GCA_004214185.1 Flavobacteriales bacterium
TAATAATCAATCAATAAACCCATTTTTTATAAAATAAATCATGAAATCAATTACAATCAACGGATCTAAAAGAGAACACGTGGGCAAAGTAGCTACTAAGGCCTTGCGTAATGCTGGAAAGGTACCTTGCGTTATATACGGAGGAGAAAATCCAGTTCATTTTTCAGCAGAAGAATTAGCTTTTTCAAAACTAGTATATACAGCAGATGCACATACTGTTGTTGTAGTATTGGAAGATGGAACTAAAATTGACGCAGTAATGCAAGACATTCAATTTCACCCAGTTTCTGACAAAATATTACACATAGATTTCTTCCAACTTCACCCTGGAAAAGAAATCAACATGATAATTCCTGTTAAAGTTGTTGGAACTGCACCGGGAGTAAAAAATCAAGGAGGTAATCTTTCAAAAAATAAAAGAAAACTTACTGTTAGAGCTATTCCTAAAAATTTACCTGATTTCTTAACTGCCGATATTTCTGAATTAAAACTAAACGATTCTATAACTGTAGCAGATCTTTCCGAGGATACATTTAAAATTTTACATCCAGAAACCCAAGTCGTTTGTCAAGTTAAAATGTCTAGAGCATCGATGTCAATTGAAGAAGATGAAGATGAAGATGAAAATGAAGAAGGAGAAGGAGCAGAAGGAGCAGCTGAAGAAACAAAATCTGAAAATACAGCAACTACTGAAGAAACAAAATCTGAATAATTTACAGATTTTAAAATCCTAAAGCATCTCTCATAATTTATGTGAGATGCTTTTTCTATTTTTACAAAAATGTAAATTTTGAAATTTTTTAATTTTTTTAACTGTCAAAAAAATAAATCTGAAATGAAAAAGTTTCTTATTGTTGGAATTGGCAATATTGGAAAAGATTATGATGATACAAGACATAATATAGGTTTCAAGATTCTTGACTATTTTTCAAAAGAATTTTCTCAAGAGTTTGAAACCAAAAAATATGGTCAAATCTCAAACATAAACTATAAAGGAAAATCAATATTTCTTTTAAAACCCTCAACCTATGTTAATTTGAGTGGAAAAGCTGTTAGGTATTGGTTGAAAAAAGAAAATATTAATATTAAAAATTTACTTGTTATCTCAGATGATTTAAATCTTGATTTTGGAACTATAAGAATTAAAACAAAGGGATCAGACGGAGGGCACAACGGATTAAAAGATATATCTAGAACTTTAGAGACAACTATCTACAACAGATTTCGATTTGGAATTGGGGGTAAATTCTCAAGGGGAAAACAATCAGAGTACGTTCTTTCAAAATGGAATAAAAATGAAATTTCACAATTTATTAGTTTAGAATCTAACTTTATTAATATTTTAAAATCATTTGTCACTGAGGGTGTTGATACCACAATGAATAAATTCAACGGTTAATTAATGGAAATATTTAAGAGTTTAGATGAATTCCAATCAGAAAAATTTTCAATATTAACAATTGGAACGTTTGACGGAGTTCATTTAGGTCATCAAAAAATTTTAAAAAAACTCAACAAAGAAGCTAAAGAAAATAATTTAGAATCTACAGTATTAACTTTTTTTCCACATCCAAGAACCATTTTAAATCCCTCCAAACCTTTAAAACTAATAAACTCAATTGCAGAAAGGATTGAACTTTTTAAAAAAAGTCAAATTGAAAATTTAATTATACACTCATTTGACAAAAAATTCTCAGAATATGATCCTGAAAAATACGTTTATGAAATTTTAGTTAAACAACTGAATGCTAAGATTATTTTAATTGGGTACGATCACAAATTTGGAAAAAATAGATCAGCTGATATTAAAGATTTGATTGAATATGGGAAAAAATATGATTTTAATGTTGTAGAAATTAAAGCAGAAGAATTAAACGATATTGCAATAAGTTCAACTAAAATTAGAAATTCAATAAATGAAGGAAAAATCAATATTGCAAATGCTTATTTAGGTTATGATTTCTCTATTTACGGGATTGTAGTTGAAGGGAATAGTATTGGAAAAACTCTTGGATTTCCAACCGCAAACATTAAAGTTAATTTTGATGATAAATTAATTCCAAAAAATGGAGTTTATTTAGTTTATTCTTATATAGATAATAAAAAAGTTTTTGGTATGATGAATATTGGAATTAAACCTACAATCATTGAAAGTAAAAAATCTATTGAAGTAAATTTATTTAATTTCAATAAAAATTTGTATGACAAGGAAATTCGTGTTTATTTAACTGAGTTCTTAAGAGATGAAGTTAAATTTAGTTCTTTAGAAGAACTAAAAATGCAACTTGAAAAAGATAAGTTGATGTGTAATTCTTTAATTGAAAAAATTGAATAAAAAATTATTCAATAAACCATTAACTTTACAAAAAAAATCTAATGTTATTAGTTTCTGAAATAAAAAATAATTTAGAAAAGATAAGCTCATCTTTATTAAAAAGAAATATCGATGTAAAAGATAAGCTATTAGAAATTATAGAGTTAGATAATTTAAGAAGATCTACTCAATCAGAACTAGATAATTTATTGGCTGAATCTAATAAACTAGCAAAAGAAATCGGCAATTTATTTAAAAGTGGTAAAGCTGAAAAAGCATCACAATTAAAAGAAAAGGCTAGTTCTTTAAAGCCACAAAGCAAAGTACTTTCTGAAAAACTTTCTGAAATTAATGAAAGGGTCAACACGCTTTTATTAGATATACCAAATGTTCCCAACGATCTAGTTCCTGCTGGTGCAAACGAAGAGGATAACTTAGAAATTTTTAAACATGGGAAAATTCCTAGTTTGCATGAAAATGCAATTCCTCATTGGGAATTAGCTTCAAAATTTAATATTATAGATTTTGATTTAGGAAACAAAATAACAGGAGCTGGTTTTCCCGTTTATAAAAATAAAGGTGCTAAACTACAAAGAGCATTAATTAATTACTTTATAGATAAAAACACAGAGGCTGGATACAAAGAAATTCAAGTTCCAATATTAATTAATGAAGAATCAGGAACTGGTACAGGACAACTCCCAGATAAAGAAGGTCAAATGTATCATGTTACTGGAGATAATCTTTATTTAGCACCAACTGCTGAAGTTCCTGTCACCAATATTTTTAGAAATTCAATAATTAAGTCTTCGGATCTTCCTATCTGCTTAACCAGTTATACTCCATGTTTTAGAAGAGAGGCTGGAAGTTACGGTTCTCATGTTAGAGGATTAAACAGATTGCATCAGTTTGACAAAGTTGAAATCGTAAGAATTGAAAAAGCTGAAAATTCTTATGACGCTCTAGAACAAATGATAGATCATGTAAAAAGTATTTTGGAGGAACTTGAACTTCCATTTAGAATTATAAGATTATGTGGCGGAGACCTTGGATTTACATCATGCTTGACTTATGATTTTGAAGTTTATTCAGCTGCTCAAAAAAAATGGCTTGAGGTTAGTTCAGTCTCAAACTTTGAAACATTTCAATCTAATAGATTAAAATTAAGAATTGATGATAATGGAAAAAAAAGCTTAGCACATACTTTAAATGGAAGTTCTTTAGCTCTTCCAAGAATTGTTGCATGTCTTTTAGAAAATCATCAAACTGAATTTTCAATTAAAATTCCCAAAGTTTTGGTAAACTATACTGGTTTTGAAGAAATCTAACACACTAGTAAAACCAAAAAAAAAATTAGGACAACATTTTCTTAAAAGTTCAGATGTTGCAAAACAAATTGTTGATTGTTTAGATACTGAAAACATTTTTTCAATTTTAGAAATTGGACCTGGAATGGGTATTCTTACTCAACACATAATTGATTTAAATAAAAATTCTTATTTCATAGAAATTGATAAAGAATCAGTAATTTATTTGAAACAAAAATATAACGGAATTGATGAAAATATAATTGAGGAAGACTTTCTAAAAATTGATTTAAAAAACTTTAAATCTTCAATTGCAGTTATTGGAAATTTTCCTTACAATATATCCTCTCAAATTATTTTCAAAATAATAGAAAATAGAGATTTGGTAGACAAGCTGGTGGGAATGTTCCAACTTGAAGTTGCGAAAAGAATTTGCGAAGGTCCTGGAACAAAATCTTACGGTATAATTTCTGTTTTGGTACAAGCTTTTTATGATGCTAAATTTGAATTTATGCTTGAGCCGAAACACTTCAACCCTCCGCCAAAAGTTGATTCGGGTGTAATTTCTCTTAAAAGAAAAAAAGATTTAAAATTAAATTGCGATGAAAATCTATTTTTTAAAGTTGTTAAAACATCATTTCAGCAAAGAAGAAAAACCCTTCGAAATAGTTTAAAAAAATTTAATTTAAGTAATAATATAAAAGAAGATGTTATCTTTGATAAGCGTCCTGAAACGTTAAGTGTTAAAGATTTTATTCACCTAACTAATATTATTGCTAATGAAAACATTTCAGCTTAGCGAAAAGTTATTAAACAGAATTGCTGATTTAATTCAAGCAAAAAAAAACACTCAGTTAAAAAAGTTAGTTAAGGATATTCATTTTGCCGATATGGCTGAAATTATAAATGAATTAAATCAAGATCAGGGCACCTACTTGATTAAACTTTTTGATAGCCAAAAAACATCAGACATTCTTGCTGAGCTTGACGAAGATGTAAGGGAGAAAATATTAAAAGAACTGTCTGTTAAAGAAATTGCAGATGAAATTGAGGAGTTAGATAGTGACGACGCAGCTGATATTTTAGGTGAACTTTCAGACGAAAGAAAAGAAGAGGTTATTTCAGAAATTTCTGATGATAATTTAGTTGATGATCTTAAAGAACTTCTTTCATATGAAGAAGATTCAGCTGGGGGATTAATGGCTAAAGAGTTAGTGAAAGCTAACGAAAACTGGTCAGTCACAAAATGTTTAAAAGAAATAAAAAAACAAGGAGAAAATGTCACAAGAGTACATTCAATTTATGTAACAGACGACAAAGAAAAATTAATTGGACGTTTATCATTAAAAGATTTGATTACCTCTCCAAACAATAAATTAATAAAAGATATTTATATTCCTAAAGTAGACTCTGTTAAT
>SGZG01000007.1 GCA_004214185.1 Flavobacteriales bacterium
AATTAAAATTATTTGAAGGGTTTTGCTGATCAATAAATTGAATTTTTGAGTTTTCTGCTGTTAGCTTAGATGCGAAGCTTAATTTTTTTACATCATTAAATTTTGAGTTGTTTTGTTTAGAAATATTATTTAAAAATACTTCTAAACTATTTGACTCATCACCAAGATAGTTTGAAATTTTAAGCTCCAAAGTATTAAATGAAATTGAGGAAAAATTAAAATCGTTAGAAATTAACTTTCCAAGATTAACAGGACTTAAATAGAGATTTTTGAAAAAAATTAAAGTATCACTTTTATGATCTTTAATTAAGAAATTATTCAAATCAATATCTCCATTTATACTAAAACCAGCTTTATTAATGTTAATTTGAGTTCCATATTCATCATTAATTTCACTTGCAATTCTATTTGCCAAATTAGTTTGAAATTTGGAACTGGATATAACGACAAATATTGATAGAATTAATAATAAAAAGAATCCTATTAAAATGAATTTATATTTGTTTAAAAAATTTTTGATACCTAATATATTATCTTTGTAAAAAACAATTTTAGTGAGTACTTACATTCTAGGGATTGAATCTTCTTGTGACGACACTTCAGCTTCTGTAATCTGCGAAGGCAAAGTACTTTCAAATCTGATAGCAAACCAAGAAATACACAAATCTTTCGGAGGTGTAGTTCCAGAATTAGCTTCAAGAGCTCATCAACAAAATATAATCCCTGTTGTTAATCAAGCAATCTCAAATGCAAATATCGATAAAAATCAATTAAATGCTATCGCTTACACAAGAGGACCGGGATTACTTGGTTCGTTACTAGTTGGATCCTCATTTTCAAAATCATTATCAATTGGATTGAATATCCCATTAATTGAAGTTAATCATATGCAAGCGCACCTTCTAGCCCATTTTATAGAAGATTGTGGAGAAAAAAAGCCAGAGTTTCCATTTATTGGGGTTACAATATCTGGAGGACATACTCAAATTGTTTTAGTTAATGATTACTTTGACATGAAAATCATTGGACAAACATTAGACGATGCAATTGGAGAAACTTTTGATAAGTGTGGAAAAATGCTTGGCCTTCCATACCCAGCAGGTCCCCATATTGATAAAAAATCAAAACTTGGTAACTTCAATAAATATATTTTCACTAAACCAAAAGTTGATGGATTAAATTTTAGTTTTAGTGGCTTAAAAACTGGTTTTATGCGATTTTTGGAAAAAGAAAAAAGTTTTAATAAGGATTTTTTAACATCTGAACTTGATAATGTATGCTCATCTTTTCAAAACACTATTGTCGAAATTTTATTTGAAAAGGTAATGTTAGCTATTAAACAGACTGGAATTAATAGAGTTGTTTTTGGTGGTGGGGTTTCGTGTAACAGTGGAATCATTAATAAATTTAAGGCCAATGAAAAAACAAAAAATTACCTTTCTTTTTTTCCAAAATTTGAATACACAACTGATAATGCTGCAATGATTGCAATGGTTGGATATTTAAAATATATAACAAAAGATTTTTCTAGCTTGGATAAAGGAGCTGAAGCAAGATACAAGTTTTAATATGCAACTATTCTACATACCAGATCTTAACGAAAATTCAAAAACTGCCATCTTCAGCTCTGATGAGAGTCGGCACTTATTTAAGGCTTTGAGAAAAAAAGTTGGAGATAAAATTTTGATAACAAATGGAAATCATTTAGTATTTAGAGGAAATATTTCAGCTATTTCAAAAAATAATTGTGAAGTTGAAATTTCTAAATGTGAAAAAAAAGAAAAGTTAGGTTACTCACTTCACATAGTTATTTCTATTTTAAAATCAAATGAAAGGTTTGAATGGTTTTTAGAAAAAGCCAGTGAAATAGGTATTACTGAAATAACACCTGTTTTGTGTGAACGAAGTGAAAAAAAATTTATAAACGAAAAAAGACTTAATAAAGTACTTATTTCTGCCATGAAACAATCCTTAAAAGCTAACTTACCTATTTTAAATCCAATTGTTAAACTTAAAGATTATTATAAATCAAATTTAAGCGATCAACTGTTTATTGCTCATTGTAACGAATCTGAAAAAGATTTCTTGATTAGTTCAGTAAAGCCAAAAGAAAATGTAACAATATTAATTGGTCCAGAGGGTGATTTTACTAAATATGAAGTTGAAGAAGCTGTAAAAATTGGTTTTAAACCAGTTTCACTTGGAAATACTAGGTTTAGAGCTGAAACAGCAGCTATAATAGCAACACATACTGTATCAATTGCAAATATGTAATATATTTGTCTGATGAATCATAAAGAAATATCGAAAGGAATTCTAAGATCTGTAATAATTTTAGCTGCTGTTTGCTTAGGCCTATTTCTTTTAAACGAAATTCAAATTTTAATTTCTTACGTTATAATTGCAGCAATAGTTTCCCTAATAGGACGTCCATTTGTAACATTTTTTACAGAAAGATTAAAATTTAAAAATTCTACAGGTTCAATTTTAACAATGACAATATTGGTAGGAATATTAATTGGTATAATCTCATTATTTGTTCCGCTTATAATCGAGCAGGGTAAAAATCTTTCCTTACTAGATGTTGAATCTTTTCAAAGTAATTTAACTTTCCTTTACGCTGAACTTTCTAATTTTTTGTCTGGATATAACATAAATTTAGATAATACTATTTTTAATATTGATCTTCTTGATAATATAGATTTTACATTTCTTCCAGAGATTTTAAATTCAGTTGGTAAAACTCTTGGAAATTTAACAATAGGTGTTTTATCTGTTATGTTTATTTCCTTTTTCTTTCTTAAAGATTCCAAGCTAATTCAAAATATTTTAATCATTTTGGTTCCTAAAAAATCAAGTAAAAAATTTAGAAAATCGTATAATTCAATATCAAAATTATTATCTAGATATTTTGCTGGTCTAGTTCTCCAAATTTCAATTTTGTTTATAATTTACACAATCCTCTTACTTATAATTGGTATTCCTAATGCAATAGTTATTGCTTTTTTGTGTTCTCTATTAAACTTAATTCCTTTTATTGGACCGTTCATTGGAGGAATTTTAATGATATTACTTACTATGACCAGTCATATAAGTATGGATTTTAGTTCTGTGATTTTACCTAAAACCATTTACGTTTTTATTGGATTTGGAGTTGGACAATTGATTGATAACTTTTTTAGCCAACCGTTTATATTTTCTAATAGTGTAAAATCGCATCCTCTTGAAATATTTTTAGTAATAATAAGTGGAGGGTTATTGTTTGGTGCAATAGGAATGATTGCTGCAGTTCCTACATACACGGCATTAAAAGTTATTTCTAAAGAATTTTTATCTGAAAATAGAATAGTTAAAGAATTAACTAAGAATCTATAATTTTTATTTTAAACCTTGTTGAATTGAATTGTAAAAGCTAAATTTGCTCGCACTTTTAAATTATTAAAAGTATTGGAGAGGTGCCAGAGTGGTAATGGAGCAGATTGCTAATCTGTCGACGGGTAACTGTCGCCGGGGTTCGAATCCCCGTCTCTCCGCAAAAACCCTTGTAAGTCTATGATTTACAGGGGTTTTTTTAACTAAACTTTTGATTTAAAATCATTTTCAAAGAATATCGATCTAGTAGGAAAAGCAAAGTCACTTCCGTGTTTTTTGACTATTTCAATTATTTTAAAATTAATTTCTTGCTGTGTATCTACCATTAATTCCCAATCTGCTCCGTTAGTAAAGTAGAGAACCATTACATTTAAAGAACTATCTCCAAACTCCAAAAATCTTACTTTACCATCTTGATTCGTATTAGGGTGTTCATCTATAAGTTTTTGAATATCATCAACAATGTTCTTTATTTGTTCAACACTTGTACTGTATAACAACCCTATATTGAATTTTACTCTTCTAGCAGGTCTTAAACCAAGGTTATCAAGTTCAGCATTAACTAAATTTTTGTTTGGTACAGTTACCACACTTTTGTCAAAAGTTCTAACTCTTGTGCTTCGAAAACCAACTTTTTCAACAACTCCAGTAATTGAGCCTAAAGAAATAATATCTCCGACTTGGAAGGGTTTATCAAAAAATATTGTAAAGGATCCTAAAAGATTTTCTAAACTCTCTTTAGATGCTAATGCAACAGCTACACCTCCAACTCCAAGTCCTGCAGCTAGAGCAGTAACATCAACATCGAAGACATTACTTAGAACTATTAAGACTCCAAAAATTACAATAAGAACTTTACCTATTTCAACTGCAAAAGGAACTAGTTGATCGTCAACTTTACTTTCAGTTTTTTCTGCTTTATATTTTAACCTTAACCCCACATAATCTACAACTCTTAGTAAAGACAAGAAAACAGTTAATATTATTAGTAATGAGACTCCTTTGTCTAGTATCATTTTAATTCCAATTTCATCTGAGTTTGCAAGTTCCCATGATTGAGGAAAATTCAAAGAATTAAACGAAAGAAAAATGATTATAATTAAAAGAAAATAATTTATTGGTTTTTTGAGGAGTTCGTCAAATTCAGATTTTCCATTGGGATTGGATTTATCACCAACAAGTTTATAGATTGATTTTCTTAAGTATGAACTAACTAAAGATTTAAATAATATCCCAAATAAAAAAATTGAAGCAAATATTATGTAGCTTTTTATTGTGTTTTCAAGAAACTCAATTTGTAAAAATTCAAGTTGATCCATTTTTAATTTTTTAACAAAAGTAAGTATATTATAAATTAATAATAAATGATTCTTTATATTTAAAAACTAATCAAAAAAAATTAAAATGAAAAAATCTATTCTTATTTTATCAATTCTATTTCTAAATTTTTCATGTTCTGGGATACAAAGCAATAAGACAGAACCTGCTCCAATTGGTCATGAAATTTCTGACGAAGACGGGTCTAAAATTTCACTTTATGGTGGATCAATGTCCACAGTAGAAGTTTGGGAGAATTACATTACAGCTCACAACAATGGAGACTTAGAGGCTATTCGAAATATGAATGCTTCTGAAAATTTCAGAGCAATAGGACCAGATGGGACTGTTTTTGCTGGAACAGATGCTCACATTGAATTCCTTACACAGTGGTTTGAAAATAATTCACCAAAATGGGAAACAAACTACCTAATAGCAAATGAGTATACTAATAAAGAGGGCAATTTGCTTCAATGGGTTACATCAGGACATGATATTACTTTAAATGTAGATGGTAATGATGTAAAAGCTCATCAAGTTCACGATGCTCTAATTGTTGATGGTAAAGTTCAAATGTTTTATGTTTACGAAAGAGCAGAAAGTCCCTCTACTGAATAAAACAATTTTTTAATTTTAATCAAATCCTACAATTAAATTTGTGGGATTTTTTTTGTTTAATTTTAAAAACATACCGTATAGAATGCTATTAAAAATTTTCTTATATTTAAAAAAAACAAATTAACATTATGAAAAATACACTATTAACATCACTTCTTGCATTTACGTTTATTTTAAATGTAAATGCTCAACAGTGGATTGAAAAAACATCGTGCAACAAAAAAGCTTCAACGATTGTAAATCAGGCAATAACTTCTTTATCAAATATTGAAGCTCATATGGCTATAGGTATGGCTAAAGCTGCATTGATTGTGGATGAAGATTGCGAATGTGCTAAACTTGTGATTGCTGCTGCAGCTAGCAATAATCAAGATTGGGGTTCAAGATCTGATAAACTTAAAAAAGTAAATGTTAAGTCATTAACAAACGAAGAAAGAGCATGGTACACACTTTTATCTACTCCAAATGATAAATTTGATGATGCAGCTAAAACTGCTCTAGAAGCTAATCCAAACAGTCCATTAATTAACTGGTTAAATGCTGGTCAAGATATGGACTCTAATAAAGCTTTTGCTAAAAAATTTCCTGCATTAGCTGCAGGTGCATATAACCTAATGGCGTATGGATATGCAAGAGAGGGTGATTACAAATCTGCTCACGAGGCTATTGATAAATCCATAAGTTTACACGATGGTCCAAATGCACTTGATTCAAAAGCAGAAATTTCTGCTATGGAAGGAGATTATCAAAAAGCTTTTTCAAACCAACTAAAAGCGTTTGATGTTGCTCCTTGGGCTTCACCATATCAACCAAAATTAGTTACATATTGGAGAACAGCAAATAAAGATAATTTGGTGAAAAACTTAAAAGAAGCTCAAGCTAATGTTCAAAATGCTATCCTCGAACAAGATCTAGATGAATGGAAAAAATATATTTCTGAAGATATGATGCTAACTTCTGGTGATTCAAGTTTAACTAAATTCTACACTCAAACTGAAGAACTATTTTTAGCTGATAGAAATTTTACATGGGAAAGTTTTGATATTAATGACATTGAAGTTGATTTTTCTCCTGAAATGAATATGGCTGTATTAAAATTTTATGCGAAAGGAGCTTATTCTTTTAATGATTCAGATGAAACGGTTGACTACAGTACTAGAGCATCTGCAGTGTGGATTGCTACCGACTCTGGTTGGAAAATGGTTCATGCTAACTGGGCACCATTTGGAGGGTCTGGTATTCCTCAATAAAAAATTTATAAACAATAAAAAAACCTTCAATACTTCTTGAGGGTTTTTTTATTTAAATACTATTTGAATTTATTTTTTTAGTTTTTAAACTATTTCTTCCATTTACTGACGTTGTCCATGCAAGAAAAACATCATTATTAATTATTTCTAATTGGGGAACACCAGTATTTCTTCCAGCATCAATTTTCGATACAATAAAAGGTTTTGAGACTTTTCCATCAACAGAAACTTTCTTTACTTTTAAAAATGCATAATCCCCGTCAAATTCCATATAACTAACAATTACCTGTTTGTCATCTAAAAAAGCTACGTCTACTCTACCAATTGCATCATTATCATTTAAATTTATTGGATTATCAAAAGTTTCTCCATAATTATTTGAAAATGCTAACCTAGTATATGGTTTTCCATCCACAACTGTAAACCAAGCTACAGCTATATTGGATAAATTAACATCAGCTTTAGGTCCATTTACAGGACATCCGTTGATAACCCAGCCATCATTAAAAACTGGTTTTGGTTGTGTCCAAACACCATTAATATTTCTAGCTATGTATATATCTCTAACCTCATCTTTACTTCGATCTCTGTAAACTATAATTGGACCTTCTTTTGAGGAAATGATTGATGTTTGACAACAATCACAAGTTTCAGAATCAATTTCATGTTCTTTAATAATCTCACCATCCTTGGTAACTTCAGCAAAACGTATTGTCATCGGCTTATGTGATCCATCAAAATGTTTTTCAACAGTATTTCTTCCATCAAGCCAAGAAACATAAAACCCTGAATTTTCATTTGAAACAATACTTACAAATCCATGTTCTGCCTTTAGACCATCGTTATGCAAAAGAAAATTTTCTTTTACAATATTCCCTTGTAAATCGATTAAATTTAAATATATATCATAATTGTACGTCCCTGAATCAGATTTCTTTAAATAGCTAGATAGAATCAAATTGTCATTAATTGCATGAGCAGGAAAATCAGCCCAGTTTACAAACCAATTATTTCCAGATGATAACACCATTGGATCTGTCCATTGATTATCTATGTAATGACTAAAATTTAAAGTTGCTTTGTCTTTATTTGAAGAAATCCAAGAAATAGATGTACTAGAATTATCCGAAGACATGTAAGGTTGAGCATTGTCAAATGAGTTGTCAAAATCTAATTTAGAAAAGCTATCGTCTTTAGAACAGGAATAAATAAGTAATAGAATTAAACAAATTTTTTTCATGTTAATATTTTAGAAATTTATTAATTAGATTTTCATCGCTAAAATCAAGAACTCCCACAATTGTTTCAACTTTATTTCCCTTATTGTCAAATAAAATTGTTGTTGGCAAAGAATAAACTCCCAACATTTCATTTGAAACATTTGATTTTAGAAAATTCAAAGTGTATTGATTGTTATCTACAAATTTTGAGATAACAGAGACATCCTCATCTGAAACAAGAAAAAGAGAAACATCACTATCTTTTAATTTTTTCTCTGCAATCATCAAATCAGGCATTTCTTTTATACATGGTCCGCACCAAGTTGCCCAATAGTTAAGAATAATTTTTTTATTTGAAAACAAATTTAAATCAACTTCTTGTTTAGAAAGATTAATAAAAGTTGATTTCGATTGTAAACTTTCCAAATCAGTAAGTCTGTTTTTTTTTGTATTATTTGACTTACAACTTATCAAGAACAAAAAGGTAATTAAAAATATTTTTTTTGTATAAAACACAATTAAAATTAATAATTTTTAAATGGAATAATGAAGGATTTAATAAAAATAGATTTTACATAGATTTACTATATTGTATGTTAAATTCTCATTAATAACTTAATTTTTTAATATGAAACATTTGATTTGGATATTTTTTATTGGATTTACACTACAAATAGAATCTCAAGAATTTACAACTAAATGGTTAGAAGAAATTGGACCAAGAAGTATTGGGCCAGGTGGAATGAGCGGAAGAATTACTGCCATAGATGTAGTTTTATCTGATACTGATGTAATGTATGCAGGAACTGCCTCTGGTGGTCTATGGAAATCTTCAAGTGCTGGAATCACTTGGGAACCAATTTTTGACAATCAAATTACAGCTTCAATTGGTGCAGTAGCTGTTCAACAATCCAATCCTGATGTGATATGGGTTGGAACCGGAGAAGGAAATCCAAGAAATAGTTTGAATGGAGGCTATGGTGTTTTTAAATCAATCGATGGTGGTAAGTCATGGAAATCAATGGGTTTAGAAAAAACAAGACACATTGAAAGAGTGTTAATTGACCCATCAAACCCAAATGTAGTTTATGTTGGTGCTATTGGTTCCCCATGGGGAGAGCATGCTGAAAGGGGTGTTTACAAAACAACTAATGGAGGAAAATCGTGGAGGAAAATTTTATTTGTAAATAATAAGACTGGAATTGGAGATTTAGTTATGGATCCTGAAAATCCAAATAAATTAATTGCTGCAATGTGGGAACACAAAAGAGATCCTTGGTTCTTTAAATCCGGTGGTCCAGGAAGTGGTTTATACATTAGCTATGATGGCGGAGAAAATTGGTCTAAAAGAACGGAAAAGGATGGACTTCCAAAAGGAGAGCTTGGTAGAATTGGAATAGCTATAGCAAAAAATAAAACCAACATTATATATGCTTTAATTGAATCGAAAAAGAATGCATTATATAAATCTGAGGACGGTGGATTTAAGTGGAAAAAAATTAATGATAAAAGAGGTATTGGCAATAGACCATTTTATTATTCAGATATTGAGGTTGACCCTGAAAACGAAAACAGAGTCTACTCAATTTTTACATATGTTAATGTGTCACAAGATGGTGGAAAAAACTTTTCTCAGTTGATGCCCGCTTATGGAGTTGATAATGGAGTGCATCCTGATCATCATGCATGGTGGATACACCCTGAAGATGGCTCGTTTATGATCGATGGTAACGATGGTGGATTAAACATTACCAGAGATGGTGGAAAAACTTGGCGTTTTGTTGGTAATATTCCTGTTGCTCAATTCTATCACATTAGTGTTGACAATGAGTTTCCTTACAATGTTTATGGTGGAATGCAGGATAATGGATCCTGGAGAGGCCCATCATATGTTTGGAAAACACAAGGAATAAGAAATTCTTACTGGCAAGAAATTGCTTTTGGAGATGGATTTGATGTTGTTCCTGATTTAGACGATTCAAGATATGGATATGCTATGAGTCAGCAAGGTTATGTTTCAAGATATGACTGGATAACAGGAAATAATTACATAGTAAGACCAACACATGTTGACCCAAAAATAAATTTAAGATTTAATTGGAATGCTGCAATTGGTCAAGATCCATTTGATAATAGCACTGTCTACTTTGGTAGTCAATTTGTACATAAAAGTACTGACAAAGGACTAACATGGAATACGATTTCACCAGATTTAACAACAAATGATCCTGAAAAACAAAAGCAAAGCGAAAGTGGTGGTTTAACACTTGATGCAACTGGTGCAGAAAATCACTGCACTTTGCTAGTTATTGAACCATCTTCAATTGAAAAAGATATGCTTTGGGTTGCCTCAGATGATGGTCGAGTACACTTCACAACCGATGGAGGAATAAATTGGACAGATGTTAGCAAAAATATTAAAGGACTACCAAAAGGAAGTTGGATTACTCAAATTAAAGCATCAAACAAAAACAAAGGTGAGGCTTTATTAGTTGCTAATGATTACAGAAGGTTTAATTACACTCCGTATGCATATAGAACAAAAAATTATGGTAAAAATTGGGAAAGAATAGTTGATGAAAACGATGTTAAAAACTTCACATACAGTATAGTTGAAGACCCTGTCAACTCAAATCTTCTATTTTTAGGTACTGATGATGGATTATACATTAGTTTAGATGCAGGAAAAAAATGGGAAAAGTTTGAATCAAAAATTTTTCCAACTGTTCCAGTAAAGGATCTAATTATACATCCGAGAGAAAACGATTTAATAATAGGGACATTTGGTAGAGCTGCCTGGGTTTTAGATGACATAAGACCTCTTAGGAAAATTGCATCTAGTGTAGAAATAATTAATGATAAATCAATTACCTTATTTGAACCACCCACAGCATATCTAGCATCTTACCAACAACCAACAGGAAGTCGATTTGGAGCTGATGCGTTATACCAAGGTGAAAATAGAAAATCAGGAGCAATGATTTCATATTATTTCAATCCTAAAAAAAATGACATCAAGGAAAATAAAAGTGATGTGGAAAAAACAAAAAAAACAAAAAAAGATTCATTGGTTCTTAATATTTACAATGGTGATAAATTAATAAGAACTTTGAAAAAAGTTCCACCTACAAAAAAAGGAATATTTAGGTGGTATTGGAATATGGATGAAAAAGGAAAGTCTAGGCCAAGTAGAAATTTAAGAAGTTCTAAAAGAGAACCCTCTGGTGTAAAAGTAATTCCAGGTGAATATAAATTAGTTTTATCTTATAAAAATGAAAAATCTGAGGAAAAAATAAGTGTAAAAAGCGATCCAAGATTAGTTATTGATATTGATAACTTAAAGTCAGTTTATAAAGAATCTAAAGTTCTTGAGAATTATATGTCCAAAGCTTATGATGCCGTAAAACAATTAATTGAAAGTAAAAAAGTATTAAATGAATATTTAAAGCTACTTAAAAACAATAAATCTGATGATATTAAATCCTTGAATAAAGAAATAAAAGAAGATATCAAAAAGATTGATACAATTGTAGCATTATTTTTAGGAAAAGAGGACAAACGCCAAGGAATAGTAAGAAATCCTGAAAGTACTGTTATGACAAGATTAAGAACAGCTTCAACATATATAGGAAGTAGAAAATCTGGATTGACTTCTACAGAGAAAAATTTAATTGAACATGCTAAAAATGAACTTAAAGAAGCATTATCAAAAACCAATAATTATTTCTCAAATAATTGGCCACCCATAAAAGAAAAGATTAGTTCCAAAAATGTATCACAGTTTAAAGAAATAAACATGATTAAGACTGATGATCTATAGATGTTTTTTAATCTTATTTATACTTCCCTTTCTTTTATTTGGACAAGAAAGGGAGGAATTTTCCAATAAAATGGAATGGTTTCAGGGAGCAAAGCTTGGTATTTTTATTCATTGGGGAATTTATTCAGTTGATGGGATTAGTGAGTCTTGGTCATTTTTTAATGAATACATATCCCATGAAGATTACATGAAACAACTTGATGGATTTAATGCAAAAAATTATAACCCTAAAGATTGGGTAAATTTAATTGAAGAAAGTGGAGCAAAATATACTGTAATTACAAGTAAACATCATGATGGTTTTGCGCTATGGAAATCAAAATATGGTAATTTAAATGCATATGAAAGTAGTATAGCTAAAAGAGACTTACTTTCGCCATTTGTTAAAGAGGTTAAGCAAAGTAATCTTAAGCTTGGATTATACTATTCACTCCCAGATTGGTCCTACAAAGACTATACTCATTTTACCACTAACACAAAGCGTTATAATATTGAAGACGATCCCAAAAGATGGAAAAGATTTTTAAATTATAGAGACAATCAGTTAAATGAATTAAAAAAGAAGTACAATCCTGATCTTTGGTGGTTTGATGGAGATTGGGAACATAATTCAAACGAATGGAAAAGCTTAGAGCTTAAAAAAGATCTTCAAAACAACGCTTCTCATGTAATATTTAATTCTAGAATTAACAAGTACGGAGACTATGAGACACCTGAAATTGGAATCCCTGTTTACAGACCAAGTTCAAAATATTGGGAGTTATGTATGACAATTAATGATTCATGGGGATATCAAGAAAACGACAATAATTACAAAACTCCTCTCCAAATAATTGATCTTTTTGTTGATACCTTGAGTAAAGGGGGAAACCTCCTTCTCAATATAAGTCCAAAACCTGATGGAACTATTCCTGAAAATCAAGAAAATATATTAAAAGAGTTAGGTAAATGGACTAAAAAACATCAATCTGCAATTTATTCAACTCAAAAAGGAATTCCTTATGAGCATTATTATGGTCCAAGTACTTTAAATAAAGAAAAAAATATACTCTACTTGTATGTAAGAGACAATCCAAAGAACAACGAAATTATACTTAAAGGAATTTCAAATAAAATTAATAGAGCTTATGTAGTTGGAAACGGAACCATAATAAATAAACAAATACTTTGTAAAGTTTATTGGAACAAATATCCTGGAATTACATACCTTAAAATTCCTGAAAATACTTTAGATGAGTACTATACAGTAATAGCTCTTGTTTTAGATGGTCCGATTAAACTTTTCAAAGAAAAAACAGGAGCAGTTGAATTAAACTAAGATTTATTTGTAAATCTTAATGTCTATTTTTCCATTTGAATCCACATGTGCTCTATACATTCCTGACGTATTCATTTCCATTGCAACATTTCCTTTGCTATCAATCGCAATGACACCTCCATCACCTCCCATAGAACCTATTTTATCAATAACAGTTTTTGAAGCTTTAGATACAGAGAAATTTTTGTATTCCATTAAAGCGGCTATGTCATAAGCTACTACTCCCCTAATAAAATATTCTCCCCATCCTGTTGAAGAAACTGCACAGCTTTTGTTGTTAGCATATGTACCTGCTCCAATTATTGGTGCATCCCCTATTCTATTCCATTTTTTATTAGTCATTCCTCCAGTTGATGTTCCTGATGCTAAATTTCCAAACTTATCAAGAGCTACACAACCTACAGTTCCAAACTTTTCAGCTTTATAATCCGGATTATGAATATTTGAAATTAGCTTTTCTTCTGCATCTTTTATTCTCTCAAGACTTTTTGTTCTTCTTTTTGTTTTAAAATAATCCTGATCCACAAGTTCCATATTCATATCCATTGCAAATTTGTCAGCACCATTTCCTGAAAGCATAACATGTGGAGATGAATTCATAACTTTAATTGCTGTTGATATTGGGTTTTTAATTTTTTTTGATCCAGAAATAGCTCCCGCATTTAGATATTTGCCCTCCATAAATGATGCGTCAAGTTCAACATCACCATCGAAATTAAGAACGGCTCCCTTACCAGCATTAAATAATGGAGAATCCTCCAAATAAATTATTGTCTGTTCGACAGCATCTTGACTTGTTCCACCAGTTTTCAAAATTTCATATCCAATTAAAACAGCTTCCTCAAGAGCATTTTTATAATTTTTTTCCATTTCCTCTGTCATGTTATTCTTTGAAATGGTCCCTGCACCTCCATGAATTACAATTCCAAAATTATCTTTGGAAGTATTTGTTGTTGAACATGAAAGAACTAAACAAAAAATCAAGTAGTAATATTTCATAATTAAAATTTAAGATTTGCGTATACTGGATTATGATCAGAAACCCACCGATTTTCATCTGTCTTTATTAAATGGTGTCCTGACGAAATAAGTTTAAAGTTATTTTGAAAAATGTAATCAATTCGATTGTTAGATTCAGGATTTAATTTAAATCCATTGTAAGTTTTATATGAATCTTCTTTAGGGTTCAATAGTGCATTTGTATCATACATATACTCAATTATAGTTCTTATCGGTTTTGAATCTGGTAAGTCATTGAAATCACCTGTCAATAACACATAGTCTTCATTTGATGTTAATTGACTTATCTTTTCAATTATTAGCTTGGATGAGTTGTATCTTGATATTTTACCTATATGATCAAAATGAGTATTAAAAATCCATATTTTTCTATTGGAATCTTTATACTTAAAAAGTCCATAAGTACATATTCTTTCCATGGAAGCATCCCATCCTATTGATACAGAGTCAGGGGAGGATGATAACCAAAAAGTATCTGATTCTATCAAATCAAATAATGATTTCTTGTAATATATTGGGCTAAATTCACCTTTATTTTTTCCATCATCTCTCCCAACTCCTAAATATTTGTAATCTTTTAGATTATCATTAATAAAGGTGAGCTGATTGAATGTTACTTCTTGTAATCCAATAAAATCTGGATTTTCTTTATTTATGTAATCTATAAAGTATGATTTTCTTTTTTCCCACCTATCTTTACCATCTTGGGGGTTATCATATCTTATATTGTATGAAATAACTTTTATTTCTTGATTAAAAAAAACTGAAAAAAAAAGAATAACAAGCAAAAAAATTCTCATTTAGATTCAATAATATTATTTAATAACTTTAAGTTACTAATTCATGTTTACTATTTGAAGATATGAGGATATTTTTTTTTCTATTCATTTATATTTTTATCGGTTGTAATACAAACAATTCAATAAAATTATCTATTAATGATAAAATAATAATTCCAAAACATTATATCGTTTCAAAAACTGATGGTGAAATAAAAATTGATGGCAAAGACAATGAAATAGAATGGAATAAAGCATTATATAGCGATGATTTTATTGATATTGAAGGGATTAAAATTCCAAATCAACAAACAAATGTAAAAATGCTTTGGAATGATGATTACTTGTATGTGTTTGCGAAATTATATGAGAAACACATATGGGGAGACATAACTAAAAGAGATGACGTAATTTATTACAATAATGATTTTGAAGTTTTTATTAATCCAAATGATAATGTTTTTAGTTATGGTGAACTTGAAATAAATGCCCTTGGAACAGAATGGGATCTTTATTTAAACAGACCTTACAGACTTAAAGGAAAAGCCGACAATAGTTGGGATATTAAAGGACTCAAATCTGCAGTTTATATCAATGGAACTCTTAATGATTCTAGTGATGTAGACAAGTACTGGACGGTAGAAATTGCTATTCCCTTAGATGAAATTAATGCATTAAAGGACAATAACAAAAAAACTAAAATTGAATACGGAGACATTTGGAGAATAAATTTTTCAAGAGTTAATTGGGATTTTGATTTGAAAAATGGTGTTTATTCCAGAAAAAAAATAAATGGAAAATTTTTACCAGAATACAACTGGGTGTGGTCTTCTCAAGGAATTATAAATATGCACGTGCCTGAAAATTGGGGTTTTTTAATCTTTTCCAAACGTCATTTTGAATATGAATTACCACAAAATATAACAACAGAACAAACACTATATACACTTTTCAGAGAAATAGCATTTGGTTCATTAAAAGAATTAAAACAAGAAGAAATAGGTTATTATACTCAGTTTGAAGAAATTGAGTTAAATAATTTAAAAATTTCATGTAATTTTCTGAAAACTAAGGAAGGTTTTGAAATAAATGCATCAGATGGTAATATAAATTTATTTATAGATCAATCTGGAAAAATTAAAAAACTAAATCATGACTAAAAATATATTATTATTGTTTATCTCAATTTTTATAATCAATTGTAAGAGTGAAAAAAACAAATCAAATTTTACAATTAGTACATGGACCTCTGCTGGAGCTAGTTTCGATAAAGATAAATGGGAGAAAAAAATCAGCTACTATGATTCTTTAGGTATTAAAGAAATTCTTGTTGGTGGAGCACCCAATGTATTAAAGAAAATTATTCCTATTGCAAGTAAAAAAAATATCAAAGTTCATGGATGGATGTGGACTGTAAATAGACCTGGAGACACTATTGCTAACAAAAATCCAGACTGGTATGCTGTTAACAGAAATGGTCAGAATTCATTAGAATACAGAGCTTATGTTAATTATTATCAATGGTTAAGTCCTTTTCATCCTGACGCCAGAAATCACATTATTAACAATGCAAAGAAATTAATGGAAGTTGAAGGTTTAGCTTCAGTTCACCTAGATTATGTAAGATATCCTGATGTAATTCTAGGAGATGATCTACAACCAAAATACAATATTGTTCAAGATACAGAACTACCCGAATATGACTATGACTACCACCCTATTGCATTAGAGAAATTTGAAGAAATTTTTAACAAAAATCCATTAAAAATGAGGAATCCCCACCTTTCAACAGAATGGAGACAATTTAGATTAAATGCTATTACCTCTTTAGTTAATGAAATCGTAGAAATAGCTCACTCAAAAAATAAAAAAGTTACTGCTGCGGTTTTTCCTTTTCCAGAAATGTCAAGGCAAATGGTTAGACAGGCATGGAATGATTGGAATTTAGACTCAGCATACCCAATGTTATATCAAAATTTTTACAGAGAAAACATAAACTGGATTGGTTTTGCTACCAAACAAGGTGTTAGCGATGTTGATTTTCCTATTTATTCTGGACTTTATGCTGGTGCACTTAGAAATGCTGAGGATTTTGAAAAAGCTATCAATATTTCAAAAATCAATGGAGCAAGTGGAATATCAATCTTCACAGCAGATGGTCTTAATGATGAGCAGAAATCAGTTTTAGTAAGTTTAAAAGCTGAAAATCGATGATAATTAGGATATTGCTTATTATTTTTTTAATCCCTTTGACAGTCCATGGTCAATCTAAAATTAATAAACAATATTCATATTTAGCTCTTGGCGATAGTTACACAATTGGTGAAAGTGTTGAGGAAAATGACAGATGGCCTGTCCAATTGGCTAATAATTTGAGTAAAATTAAAAAACCAAAAATAATAGCTAAAACTGGTTGGACTACTTATGAACTAATTGACACTTTGAATAAAATAGATTTAAAAAAATATGATTATGTATCTCTACTCATCGGAGTAAACAATCAATACAGAGGAAATAGTATAAAAAGTTTTAAATCAGATTTTAAGTTATTATTAAAAAAATCAATTGATTATGCATATGGTAATAAAGAAAAAGTATTTGTGGTGTCTATTCCAGATTGGGGAGTAACCCCATTTGCAAAAAATAAAAATAAGAACTTAATTAAAAGAGAGATAAACTCATTTAATAAGGTGATTAAGCGAGAATGTAAAAAAAATAATGTTGCTTATTTTAATATCACAAAAATATCCAGAAATGCTCAAAACGATTTAACTTTATTGGCAGGTGACGGACTACACCCCAGTAAAATAATGTACAAGCAATGGGTAGAAATCATAAAACCTTATTTTAATAACTATTAATGGATTTAAAAAAACAAGGGTTAAACAAGGATAAAAATGATAGTCTTAAATCATTTAAATCAAAATTTATTAATAATGATAATGAAATTTATTTAGATGGTAATTCTCTTGGAAAACTGCCGTATAAAACAATACTTGATTTAGAAAATGTAATAAAAAAACAATGGGGAGAAAATTTAATTTCTAGTTGGAATGACCATTGGCTTGAATTAAATAATTTAATTAACCATAAAATGTCTCTTTTGATTAATTCAGATAAAGGTGAAGTTATGGTTGGTGAATCAACTTCTGTTAATTTATATAAAATTATTCATGCTTTATTAGAATCAAATGAATTCAACAAAGCACTTATTTCAGACTCTTTAAATTTTCCAAGCGATTTGTATGTTCTTGATGGTTTAAAAAATTTGACAACTAAAAATAAAATTAAAATTATCAAATATAAAGATGATATTAAATGTGATTTGAATCTTTTAAAGAAAAATATTAAAACCGATCCTGGTATTTATTGTTTAAGCCTTGTATCTTATAAAAGCTCATATCTATATCCACTGAACGAACTCAACAAAGTAGCCGAAGAAAATGGGAGTGTTATTGTTTGGGACTGTAGCCATGCAATTGGAGTTACAGAAATAGATGTAAAAAAATCAAATATTAAGATAGCTATTGGTTGTACTTATAAATTTTTAAATGGTGGACCTGGTTCACCATCATTTTTATACGTTTCTAGCGATATCTTAGAAAAATTAAGTAATCCTGTTAGAGGATGGTTTGGTCACATCAATCCATTTGATTTTAGTAATGAATATGTTCCATCTAGTAACATTAATAAGTTTAGAGCGGGAACTCCATCAATTCTATCCTTGGTTCCAGTAAATAACGGATTAGACATAACTCTTGCTGCTGGGATTAAAAATATTAGAAAAAAAAGTATTGATTTAGGAAATTATCTGATTGAATTGATAAAAAATGAGTTAAGTCAACATGGTGTAGTAGTAGCATCCCCCATGAACTCCGATTTTAGAGGATCGCACATAACAATTCAGCACGAAGAGGCATGGAGAATTTGTAAACTTTTAATTAGTGGTTATAAAAAAAGAAAAAAGGTAATTCCTGATTTTAGACCTCACAACAATATAAGATTAGGTTATGCACCACTTTATGTTGGATTCTTTGATTTATTTGAAACAGTAATGATATTAAAATCTATATTAGAGAATAAAGAATACCTTTCTGTTGATCAAAGTAAAAAAACAGTTACATAAGATTAATCCAAACACAAACTAGTTGTATTATAACCTAGGTCTTCGTATTGGTTATGAATAGTTTTTAACAATGAAAATTCACTAAAAGAATCTTGCCCAAGTTCCCAAATCATAATTCCAGAAACTTTTTCACTAGCTAATTTAACTTTTGATTTAATAGTTGGTCTTCCATTATAAAACTTCATTCCAACATTGTCTAATTCAGAATTAGTAGACTGGGCTGAAACGATGCTTCCATATGTAAACGAAGTTATATTTGAAGAGTCTGTAAAATCGTATCCATAAAAAGGAACACCAAGAGTTAATTTTGTTCCAGAAATTCCTACAGAATTTGTCCAAAATTCAATTGATTGAACGGAATTATTATATGAACTGTGTTGACCGGAATTAGTCGGGTTCCAAGGGCCAGTAAAATCATAGGCCATAATATTAATAAAATCAAAATTTTGAATTGCTTCATCAGAAATGTTTTCAAATCTTGTTGTTCCTGGTAAAGCAGCTGTCATTCCCTTTTTGTGTGAAGTTAAAGATTCCTTTAATCCAATTACAAATGGGCTATATCCTGAGGTTACATTTCCCCATTCTAAATCGACATCAACACCATCTAAATCATTGTTTGTAACGAAATCAACAATTTCTTTAATTATAACAGATCTATTTTCAGAATTATCAATTAAATCAGACCAAATTGAGGATTGTAATTCTGACAAAGAACCACCACCTATGGAAATGTAAATTTTAATTTCGCTGTTCTGATTTCTAGCTTTGGTAAGAATATGAGTAAAATCATTAATAATAAGTTTACCACTTGAATCTGGATTTGCAAAGGCAAGATTTAAGTGTGTTAATTTGCAATATTCCAATTGATTACTTGTGTTAAATCTGTATTCAGGAAGATAACCTACAACTCGAGCATTAGGATTGATATTTACCACTTCGTTATCAGTCATTTTTTCTTTAGAGCAAGAAAACATTAATAATAAAATTAATACTGGATAAAATTTATAAAGCTTCATTAATTGTAGATTTCTTATTTAAATATATTATAATAAAATAAATAATTGGAGTCATAATTATCCATGCTGATTGAGATTGAAAAGTTACAGGTCTTTCTATTATTTCAAAAAGTGTAGGATTGAAATATGAACCAAGAGGCATTAAGGGAGCCCATGATAAATCACCACTATTTCCTAATTGATGATGATAGAAAAAAACTTCTACATAAATATTTTGAGCAATAAACCATGTAAAAAAAACAAAAAATACAGACCAATTCCAATTCTTATATGGATCAAATGATTTAGAAAAAATTAACCTTACGATAAACAAACCAATCCAAACAATTAAAACATCTCCAAGTGAATTTAAAATCCAATTCAAATCTTGAGGAACTGCACAATTTAATGCTTCAGATCTTCTTAAACTTACTGGTAGTCCATCCATCAAACCATATGTTAGCCATATCTCAAATCCAAAAGCACAAATAAAGAAAGTTAATGCTAAAACAACTATTGTGTTGTAATTAATTTTCTTTCGAAACAGAAGATATGAAACAAGAAAAATTGGGGTAACTGCAAAAAAGTATAACCTAACAACAAGCCAAAGTTCTTCGTTAGTAAGATTACACATTAATGGTATTTAAAGAGTTACGTTAATAAATATAGGGTTATTTAAAGTAAATTAAGTTTTTCCCATTTTTTCATTAATGTTTCCAATTCAGATTTTTTTTTGTCATAGTTTTCAAAAAAATTTGGACTAGATACAGTTGTATCGTAATTTTCTATGAGATTCTGATCAATTTTTGAAATTTCTCTCTCAAGTTTGGATATTTTACTTTCAATATTATTTATTTTTTTCTTGATAGACCTTTTTGCTTGATTATTTACAGATTTCTTATTTGTAGAAATTATTTTTTCTTTTTTTTCAATTTCTCTAAAACTTTCTACTTGTCTTTGATCTAAATAATGATCGATGTCACCCAGAAACTCTTTAATTTTTTGATTTTTGAATTCATAAACTTTGTTAGTTAATTTCTGAAGAAAGTCTCTATCATGAGATACTAATATTAAAGTTCCGTCAAATTTTATAAGAGCTTGTTTTAAAACATTTTTTGATTTAATATCTAAATGATTAGTAGGCTCGTCCATCACCAGAACATTTAGAGGTTGTAAAAGTAACTTTGCTAAAGCCAATCTATTTCTTTCACCACCAGATAATACTCTTACATACTTTTCAACATCTTCACCCCTAAATAAAAAAGAACCCAAAATATCCCTGACTTTAGATCTGTTATTTTCATTTGCTGAGTCAATCATTGTTTGAAGAACTGTCTTGGATCCATCCAAATATTCTGCCTGATTCTGAGCAAAGTATCCTATCTGAACATTATGTCCTAGTTTACAATTTCCTGAGGATGATTCTAACTCACCCACAAGTATTTTTGCAAGTGTAGATTTTCCTTGACCGTTCTGGCCTACAAAAGCAATTTTACTTTTTCTTTCAACTAATAAGTTAATGTTCTCAAGAACCTTGTTAGTTCCAAAATTCTTTGATAAATTTTCAACTTCGGCAATTACTTTTCCTGGGTTAATAGAAATATTAAAGTTTAATTTCATTATACTGTTGTCGTCCTGATCAACCTCTATTCTATCAATCTTTTGAATTTTTTTAATTAAAGACTGAGCCATAGAAGCTTTAGAAGCTTTTGCTCGAAATTTTTCGATTAACTTTTCAGTATGCTGAATGTGCTTGTCTTGATTTTTTTGAGCACTGATCTGTTGTAACTTAATTTCTTCTCTCAGTACTAAATATTTAGAATACGGCTTGTTAAAATCATAAATTCTTCCGAGTGAAATATCAATAGTTCGGCTTGTAACATTGTTTAAAAACATTTTATCGTGAGATACAATAACTACTGCTCCAGAAAAAGATTTTAAAAAGGATTCTAACCAAATAATTGATTCTATATCCAAATGGTTAGTTGGCTCATCTAAAAGAAGTATATCGTTGTCTTGAAGAAGTAATTTTGCTAATTCTATTCTCATCCTCCATCCTCCAGAGAAAGTATCTGTGTTTTTTAAAAAATCTATTCTTTCAAATCCTAAACCTTGTAAAATTTTTTCTGTTTGTCCTTGATAATTATAGCCTCCTATTAATTCATATCTTTCATTAACTTCAGAAAGTTCTTCAATAAGAGACAAATAAGAATTGCTTTCATAATCGATTCTTTCACTTAATTCAGAATTAATTTGATTCTGTTTTTTTTCTAAAATCTTAATTTCTGAAAATGCTTGATATGCTTCGTCTAAAACTGTTCGACCTTTCTCAAAATCAATATCCTGCTTAAGAAACCCAATTTTTAAATCTTTTTCATAAGCAATGGATCCTGAATCAAATTCCGCTTCTTTAGATAAAAGCTTTAACAAGGTTGACTTTCCAGCACCATTTTTTCCAATTAAACCGACTCTGTCTCCAGATATTAATTTAAAAGATATTTCTTTAAATAAATATTCTCCTGAAAAAGAAACTGAAAGGTTATGTATGTTTAACATTAATTAAATTTCCAGCAAAAGTAAATAATTCAATTATGATAATTTAACTGGACTAAAAATCTATTGGATGAAAGCTTTAATTCATTATAATGCAATGCATTAAGTTTGTCTTTTGAGTTGATAATTTGAAAGATCATAGCTTTGGATATATCATCAGCAGAAATACTTTTGTATTTTTTTAGTGGGCCAAAAAGTATTTTATCAATTAAAAAAAATATAATTTTTCCTATTTTTTCCCCAGTCCTGGTTTCATTTCTTTTACCTAAAATTATCCCTGGCTTTGCTATGGATAAATGTTCAAAATTTAAAGCTTTTAAATCTCTTTCAATCATACCTTTAACTCTTGGGTATAATAACTTTGATTGTGAATTTGATCCAATTGATGAAACTATGGAAATCCTTTGAACTCCAAGCCTTTTTGCAGCAATAGCCAGATTGTAACAATAATGATAATCAACAAGTTCAAATTTTTCTTTAGAGCCTGCTTTTTTAATTGTTGTTCCCAAAGCAATATACAAGTGATCAATTTTTCTTAGAAAAGATTCTTCTTCAATTTTATCAAAATCAACAACTATATTTTCGATATTATCGTACTGAAAATCAAATTTTCTTCTTGTAATGGAAATAACTTTGGGATATAGCTTTGATAAATTTTTTATTAAAAAAGAACCTACTAGTCCAGTTGAGCCTGCAACACATGGAATTTTAGATGTGTTAATCATATTAAATCAAAAAAATATATAATAAACCAGCACATGCTGCCCCAAAAAGAGGACCAAAAACTGGAACCCAACTGTAAGACCAATCGGCATCTTTATTTTTTCTTGGAAGCAATGAGTAAATTAACCTAGGACCAAAGTCTCTTGCAGGATTAATTGCAAATCCAGTGGTTCCACCTAGAGTCATTCCAATAACCCAAACTAATATACCAACAGGTAAAGCATCAAGTGCCCCAAGACCAAAATTCACGACTTCACCTTCAATTTCTAGGTTAGGTTCAACAATAAAAAATATGGCAAAAACTAAAATGAAAGTTGCAATAGTCTCACTAAAAAAATTGTTTTTATAGTTTCTTATGGCTGGTCCAGTGCAAAAAGAGCCTCTTACTTTATCTTCATCTTTAGTGAGACGATAGTGATCTATATAAACTAAATAAGCAAGCCAACTACCAAACATAGCTCCTAGCAACTGACTTATAATGTATCCTAATACCAATGACCAAGAAAATTTTCCAGCTACAGCAAGGCCAATGGTAACTGCAGGATTTAAATGAGCTCCGCTATATTGTCCGGTAATAAAAACTGCAACAAAAACTGATAAACCCCAAGCCATGGTGGTTAATATCCAATTAGAGTTTTTAGTACCAATTGTACTTTTTAAATTGATATTTGCATTTACTCCAATACCAAGTAGCATTAGGATTGTTGTACCAATAAATTCTGCTAAAATTGAATCCATAATTAAATTATTATTGTATTTTTTTTATTCTTTTTCTCCAATTATTTATAACCTTTTTATCATAATCGGATGATTTTGATTTAAACTCTTGGTCTATAACCCATGTTTCTTTTAATTCTTCAACTGAGGACCAAAAACCAGTTGCTAAACCTGATAAAAAAGCAACACCAAGAGCAGTAGTTTCAGTTATTTTTGGTCTAATTACATCGGAACCTAAAAAATTTGATTGAATTTGCATTAATAAATTATTATTACTGGCTCCACCATCAACTTTCAAACTGTTAAATTTTGTGCCGGAATCTTTTTCCATCTCATTAATAATCTCCATAGACCTTAAAGCAATTGCTTCTAAGGCAGCTCTTGCTATGTGAGATTTATTTGTTCCTCTTGTTATTCCCATAATAGTACCAGTGGCATTTGGATTCCAATAAGGAGCTCCAAGTCCTGAAAGAGCTGATATGAAAGTCACGCCTCCGCTGTTATTAACTTTAGACGCTAACTCTTCAATTTCTGATGCATTATTAATAATATTTAGCTGGTCTCTCAACCATTGTACAACTGCGCCTGCAATAAATATACTTCCTTCTAATGCATAAGTTGTTTTATTTCCAATTTTCCAAGCAATTGTGGTTAGCATTTTATTGTTGGATTTTACTGCTTTATCTCCTGTGTTCATCATACAAAAGCATCCAGTGCCATATGTATTTTTAACATCTCCTGGATTTATACATAGCTGACCAAACAATGCCGCTTGTTGATCGCCAGCAATTCCACATATTTCAATTTCAGAACCTAAAATATCTTTAGAAATAAATCCTATTTTTTGAGAACTGTCAACGAGAATCGGAAGGATATTTTTAGGGATTTTTAAAATTGACAATAATTCATTGTCCCATTGCAATGTATGAATATTAAAAATTAGAGTTCTACTTGCATTTGTATAATCAGTAATGTGATACTTTCTGTTAGTAAGATTCCATATAAGCCAAGTATCAATTGTTCCAAATAATAGTTCTCCGTTTTCAGCTAAATCTCTAATTTTTTTATCAGAATCTAAAATCCATTGAATTTTTGTTCCTGAAAAATAAGCATCTAAAACTAGTCCAGTTTTTTTATAAAAAAGCTTATCAATGCCTTCTCTTTGTAGTTTATCACAAATTGTAGAAGTCCTCCTATCCTGCCATACAATAGCGTTGTAAACAGGTTTTCCTGTGTTCTTATTCCAAATTACTGTAGTTTCTCTTTGGTTTGTAATTCCAATAGAATCAATTTCATTGGAATCAATACCAGATTTTAAAATTACATCTTTTATTGCCTTGAGTTGAGTTTCTAGAATTTCGATTGGATCATGCTCAACCCATGACTCTTTGGGAAATATTTGAGTAAATTCAAATTGGGATATTGAAACCTGATTACCTTTTTTATCAAACAGGATTGCTCTTGAACTAGTGGTTCCTGCATCAATTGATAAAATATATTTCTTCATTTAGAATCTTAATAAATATTTAAATCTAGTTTAAACTAGATTTTTCAAAGATTAATTTAAATTTAATGTCAGCAAAATCTTCCATTTTTACCAACATCAAAGAAGGAAGTTTAATATTAAAATCTGTTAAGACAATTGAAAAAGATCCTTCAATACTTATATTTTCAGAGTCATTTAAAAAAATTGCATTTACAGTTTTTTTTATTTTTTTTCCATGAAAATCCAATTCACCAATAAAATTAATATTTCCCGAAGTAAAGGTTATTTCATCAGAATAAAATTTGACCTGAGGATAATTTAAAGCATTTAAAACTCTTAAAGCATTTGAGTCCCTATTACTTATTCCACTATCAAAATCAGCAATATTAGCAGAAATAGCTATTTTACTTTGGTCATTAAATAAAAAAACACCTTTTACTTTGTCATTTATTCCATTCCACTCATGTAAAAGATGTTTAGCTGTGTACTGAATTTGAGATTTCTCAGAATTTAGCATCCAGGTTTTATTGTTTTGAGAATTGACATTCAAAACAAAAAAGAAAAAAATTGAAAACAAACAATAATCTTTCATGATCAAAATTTTATTACTAAAACAGCCGTAGCATAACTAGCAAATGCAGTGTATGCAGCAGCTTTGTGATTATCTCTATTTTTGTCTTTATAATAATTAGTAGCTAACATTGCAGAAAAATGAACAGTGGCTAACATCTTATGGGCCTTAATAGAATTAAATCCCTTAACCTTTTTATTAATTAGAGGAGGTGGTGAAAATAAAGACAAACCAGCACCAGTAAAATATCCAATATTTACTATTGTACCCATTGTTTTATGAGTTTGGTATAAATTATCTTGACCATTGTAAAGCTTTCCACCAATTATTCCTTGAGCAATCATAGAAGCTAAAGTTAAGTAACCAATTGCTTGATGTGCAGTCAACATGTTTTTTCTAAGCTTAAGCTCCTTTTGTCTATTCTCAAAATTTAATGGAGAAATTCCTGTTTTTCTCAAAAGACCCTTTTCTCCCCACAACAAACTTTGGGTAAAAATCATTCTTTCTGGAAGTAATTCAATCTGCTTATTATCTTCTTCAATTAAACTAAAAAGGTCTTCTTTTTCTTGAGAAAAAGAAATAAAAGAAATCAATAAAAAACAAAGTAATTTTAATTTCATGATGTTAAATTGTCCAAGCTTTTCCTTTAGTTGTTTTTTGCAAATCTACACAACCTTTCTGTTCACCAGGAACAGGTCTATATACCAAAACATTTTTGCCAATATACTCATTTGTTTTGAATGCATTTATCAATAATTCTCTAAATGAATTTAAAAAAATATAAATATTAGAATCTTTAGTTTTCATAAAATTATTTATCCAAATATCATGTTTGTTTTTATTTTCAATTAAGTAATATTTCAATAAATTATTTAAAGTACTTGCATTTGACTTTTTTAAATTATCTGAATACTCTGAACTAAAGAATGTAAATGTTTCCTTTAGGATCTGTTTTTGATTCTCATTCAGAACTTTATGTATGTATATATCAACAAACTTTAATAACTCTAATTCTTTTGCTCCCGGAATTTCTTCTGAACTAGGTAAAATAATATCGGATAGTTCAATTAATAAATTAATATCATTAGAATTAAAAAAATATGGGTTCCAATCATAATCATTTTTACAAGATTGAAACAAAGTAATAGTTAATGGAGTCAATGTTAAAGTTCCAAATCCCAAACTTGCTTTTTTTAATAAATCTCTTCTATTCATCTAAATATTATTTTTTCTTAATTCATTAACAGCATAATCTACTGCTCTTGCAGTGATTGCCATATATGTCAAAGATGGATTGACATTCCCAGATGAAGTCATGCATGAACCATCTGAAACAAAAATATTTTTTACACTATGCATTTGATTAAAAGAATTTAAAACAGAAGTTTTGGGATCCCTTCCCATTCTTGCTGTACCCATCTCATGTATACCCAAACCTAAAGCATAAGAACTTTCATATGGCTTAATATCTTTAAAACCTGCTTTATCAAGCATTTCCATTGCCTGTAATTGCATGTCTTTTCTCATTGAAAGTTCGTTTTCTCTAAGCTTAGCGTCAAAAGTAACAGTTGGAAGCCCCCAATTATCAGTTTTATCGTAATCCAAATACATTTTATTTTCATGGTAAGGAAGTACTTCTCCAAATCCGTTTAGACCCATAACCCATTTTCCAGGTTTTACAATTGCTTGTTTTAGTTCTTCACCATACGATGCCTCTTTTACATATTCTTTCCAGTCTGTTCTACTTGCACCACCTTGATAACCATACCCCCTTAAGAAATCTTTGCTTTTTGTATTGCCTCCAATATTTTGAAATCTTGGAATATAAATTCCATTTGGTCTTCTTCCGGTGTAATATTTATCTTCAAAACCATCATATGTACCATCTGCACCTATTTGAAAATGATGATCCATTAAATTATGTCCAAGCTCACCAGAATCATTTCCTAAACCGTTTGGAAACCTACTCGACTTTGATTGCATAAGGATCGATGTGGTTGGCACTGTAGATGCACACATAAAAATAATTTTAGACTTGAATTCATAGGTTAATTTAGATTCTGAATCAATAATTTTAACTCCTCTAGCTTTTTTCTTTGTCTCATCATAAATAATTTCATAAACAATAGAATTTGGCCTTATAGTCATATTCCCTGTAGCTTCTGCAGCTGGAAGTGTTGAAGAATTACTACTAAAATAGGCACCAAAAGGACACCCTCTTCTACATCTGTTTCTAAACTGACAAGACAACCTTCCAAGTCCTGGTTTAGTTCCTTCTGTAATATGGGCAACTCTTCCAATTGTCATATGTCTACTATCATATTTTTCTGAAATGGATTTTTGGAGAACTTTTTCAACACAGTTCAGCTCCATTGGCTTTAAAAGTTGTTGATTTGGAAATTGATTTAAATTGAGATTTTCACCACTTACTCCAATATAATTTTCTACATAATCATACCAAGGTGCTAAATCTTTATATCTAATTGGCCAATCAACTCCATAACCATCCTCTTTATTAGCTACAAAATCAAATGGAGTCAATCTGTAACTTTGTCTAGCCCAAAGCAGTGATCTACCACCAACATGATATCCTCTTATCCAATCAAATCTTTTATCCTCATTATATGGATGTTCAATATCATTAACAAAAAAATGTTTAGTTGACTCAGTATTTACATATCCTGTTCTACTTTGTTTAGGCTGATTTTTTTTGATTTCCTGAGTTATTACATCTCCAGCTGGAAACTCCCAGTCTTCCATATTAGCAGTTGGATAATCTTGATTGTGTTTAATCATTCTTCCTCTTTCTAGAACAAGGGTCTTCAAGCCTTTTTCACACAGTTCTTTTGCAGCCCATCCACCACTTACACCTGTCCCAATGACTATTGCATCATAATTCATTTCCATAAAAGTTATTGTTTTACTATTGGTAAAGTTATACTAGAGGGGTATTTTTTAGAATGATGAATAACGTTATTTGCTATAACACTTTCTGACTCATTATAATTTTCACCTCCGGTGTTTAAATTTCTTGCAAATCTTGGAAAATTACTACTAGAAATCTCTATTCTAATACTGTGACCTTTTTTAAAATAATTACTTGTAGACATTTTTGATAAATCTACTCTGTAAACATTTCCCTTTTCCATAAAAACTTCTTTATCAAAACCTTCTCTGTACCTTACTCTCTGTATGGTCTCATCAATGTTATATGCTGTTCCATCTGGATACACATCTATTAATTTAATAGTAATATCTGTATCCTTTACATCAGAAGAAATATAAATTGTGGATTCAATGAATCCTGTAACCTCAAATCCATTTTTAAGAGGATCAGAAGTGTATACTAAAACATCATCTCTTGATTCAATTTCTCTTTGATCAAATGCACCTCCTTTAACAGCATTTCCAATGCAACAAACTCCTCCTCCATATGATGTAACTGGGTCAAGAGGATTATAAATAAAAGAATCAGGTTTATCATTAATTTTTCTTTTTAGTGTAGTCAATTTTCCGTCTCCATTTAAAGTATTTGCATTTCCATTACTACTGAGATAAAAATCAACCATTTCAATATTTTTTGGAGGCCACTGATCAGAAGACTGCCATTTATTAGAACCCATTGTGTAGTATTGGATTCTCGGAGTATTTTCTTTAAAGTTATTTTGCTTATCCTTTAACATTAAATCAAACCAATCGTAAATCTGCTCATCATAATTTAGTGTAGCATCACCCATATTTCTTTCACCAACAACAGTATTTTCAGTTGCTCTTGTAAAACCACAATGAAGGGTTGGAGCTATAACTAAATATTGATTATCTTTTACATAATCGTCTTTGGCATTGTTCCTAACATGGTTGAATAAAGCAATATTTGGTGAAGTGGCAACATCATACCAAGAAACGAACCAAAAACTTGGTACGCCAAAATCCATATTGTCGTGATACAAACCACCCTCGAACCATTTTTTATCATTTGGTTTTCTAGATATCATTTTATCAAAAATCTCTTTTTTACCTCCAACATTTTTCAATAAATCACTAAGTGGTAAGTGATTTAACTTATCTGACCAATCTACTGGAGGATTTTCTGGCGCAAGATCATAAAATCTAGATATTCTAATTAGATCTTCTTGAGTTGCGCCTTTTGGAATTCTAGGTTTAAATTCATCTTGTTCAACACCGTACAACCATGTAGCGAATAAGAGTTGTTCGACACCTCCCCTATACCAATTACCTTGTTCATGAAAATCATCAACTCTTCCAACTCCTGCCCCATAGCCTTGAGGAACCATAGCCGCATGAGAAGGGTGATCTAAAGCTGCGACAGCCATTTGCCATTCTGCAGTTGAGGAACAACCTAAAGTTCCAATTTTACCATTTGACCATGATTGTTTACTCATCCATGAAAAAGCATCAAATCCATCAGTTAGTGGAACTCCCAATATGTCCCAATTACCTTCGCTATAGTATCTTCCTCTTTCATTTTGAACAACATACGCATAGCCTCTTTTTAAAGCCTCATAGGCTCTTTGATGAGTTCTATTTCTTTGTTTGCCATCTCCCCATGAATTAAAATTATAGGGGGTTCTTGAAAAAATTATTGGTACTTTTTTCCCGGTTTTAGGTATATAAATATCCGTTGCTAATCTAGTTCCATCCCTCATCGGCATCATAACCTTCTGATCTAAAGTTGCAATTTCATTTATCTTTGATAAAATATCGTCTTGAGAATTTGATGCTACAGGAATTAGTGTTAATAAAATGAAAATTTTACAGAAATACTTCATATCTTAAATTAAATAAGTAAATAGTTTTAAATGAAAGCCATAGTTCCAGAAATATTCGAATTTTTTTCAGCCATTTCTTTTATTATTTATGGAATACTATCATTTAGATCTAATATAATGAAATCTGAGTTTAAAAGATGGGGAATATCAAAATTTAGATTTATTGTTGGATGCGCTCAATTAACTGGAGGATTTGGTCTATTAATTGGTTACTATTTTCAAATAATGACACTTATATCCTCGTTTGGACTAGCTCTTTTAATGTTACTAGGTTTTATTTTAAGATTAACTGTAAAAGATGGGTTAATTAAATCAATACCTGCATTTTTTTACTTGTTAGTCAACTCATATATCTTTTTAATTAATTTGAATCATTGAAGAAAAAAATTGTTATTGCTGGAGCAACTGGATTTATTGGAAAATGGTTTATTAAAAAATACCATAAGGACTATAAAATAACAGCTCTTAGTAGAAACAAAATAAAGTATCCGTCAAATGAAATTGTAGAATGGAAACAAGTTGACCTATATTCAATTTCAAGTACAACTAGTGCGTTAAAAGATGCTGATGTTGCAATTTATTTAGTTCATTCAATGATGCCTTCCACAAGGTTAAATCAGGGTGATTTTGAAGATACTGATATTTTACTTGCAGACAATTTTTCTAGAGCAGCCCAAGATTGTGGATTAAAACAAATTATTTATGTTGGTGGAATTCTGCCAAAAGATGATCAAAGTATTTCAAAGCATTTAAAATCTAGATATGAAGTTGAAAAAACTTTAGGATCAAGAAAAACACCCCTTACTTCAATAAGAGCTGGAATAATCATTGGACCCAAGGGTTCTTCATTTAATATTGTTCAAAAACTTGTTGAAAAACTTCCTGTAATGGCATGTCCAGAATGGACAAAATCATTGAATCAACCAATAGATATACTAAATGCTCTTGAAATTATTAAATGGTCAATTGGAAACAAAAGAACATATAATAAGCCTTTAGAAATCGGAGGGAAACAAACCATAACTTACATGGATCTCTTGAAAATTACTGCAAAAAAAATGAAAAAAAGAAGACTTATTTTTTCATTATCATTTATTACTATTGGATTATCAAAATTATGGGTTAGTGTCATTACAGGAACTAGTAAGTTTTTAGTTTCCCCTTTAGTTGAAAGTTTAAAGCACAAAATGACACTAAATCCGGAAAATAGTGTTGACCTTGCAATAGATTACATAAGTGTTGAGGATAGTGTAGAAAAAGCACTTAATCCCAAGGAAACAGTACCTAAAAACCCTGAGTTTTTTCCAAAAAAAAGAAAAGAGAATACTGTTAGAAGCGTTCAAAGGATTGCAAATCCTAGTAATAGGACTACAGATTTTATTTCCAGAATATATCCAATTTGGTTAACAAAAAGATTTGCTGATTTAATTAAAGCAAATTTTGATGGTAAATTTTTAAAGTTCAGTTTTTTTTCACTTTTATTACTAGAACTTAAAGTAATAAAATCAAGAAGTGACGATAAAAGGAAATTATTTTACATAACTGGTGGTTGGCTGGTGAAAAGAAAATCTTTAGGATGGCTTGAATTTAGGTCTGTTTTAAATAACGAATTCATGATAGCTGGAATACATGAATTTGTACCCAGTCTTCCATGGTATATTTATAAATATACTCAAGCAAAATTACATTTAGTGGTTATGAAAAGATTTGAAAAATTTTTGTCCAGTGTACCTAAAAAATATTCAAAAAAAGCTAAGTAATCTTATTTCCAAACCTTATTAAAACATGATTTTTATAAAAAATTATAATTGTTGAAATAATAATTGATAGTATAAAATAAAGTATCATCAATGTAAATTCTGAATTATAATTTGTTAACAAATATTGATCGTTAATATAGTATAACACCAATATTGACATAAATGATCGAATCATTTCAAAATAAGGAGCCCATTTATACAAATCTAACAGAGATGTAAATCCAAACACAGCAATAAAAATTATAATACCAAATAAAAGTTTAAAATCATCCTCTACTATAGAAAAATTACTTAGAAAAAAATAAACTAAAAAGTTTATTGAAACAAAGTGAAAAACAGCTACGAATTTTAGAAAAAATGAGTAATTAGGACCGTATTTAGATCTAGTATGGGGATCTTTAATTATATTTCTTGGAAATTTATCAATCACATCTGTTGGCCTCCATCCTGTAGGCATAAACCATATTCTAAATTTATCTTTAAGACTAGAGGTATTGTATGCATCTTGAATAACATTAAAAGCATGTTGAAAATTAATAAGTAAAGGATTCCAAGTGTTTACTGGCTTTAAGACACCATAAACTGGTGGTTCATCATCTAATTCTTCTTGAAAAGTTCCAAAAACTCTATCCCAAATACAAAAAATTGCAGAAAGGTTTTTATCAATGTAAATAGGATTTATAGCATGATGAACACGATGTTGAGATGGAGTAACTATTATGTATTCCAAAAACCCAAGTTTTCCTATGTGTTGAGTATGATACCAAAACTGAGCAAATAAATGTAAAGGAGCCAAAAGAGCAATTATTTCAGGGGGGACTCCAAAAAAAGCAGCTGGAATCAAAAATAAAGCTCCAAAACCAATCCAAGCAGATATACTTTGTCTCAAGGCACATGCTAAATTAAATTCTTCACTACTATGGTGAATTATATGTCGATTCCAAAAAATATTTACTTTATGATTCAATCGATGGTTCCAATAGCTAGCAAAGTCTATACAAACAAAAGCAACAAAATACAAAAGTATACTAGACTCTAAATCAAAAAAAGCAATTGAATCAAGTATGTAAGGATAAGAAAGTATAACCACTACAAGTCCTAAAGAATCTTTTAAAATATTTGTTATTCCAGAACTTAAACTTGAGAGCGTATCCATAAAAGTATAAGTTTGTTTGTTGGTGAAGTGACCGTAGAGAATTTCAAAAGTCATCATTACCATAAAGCCTGGTATTACCCAAAGTAAAATTGAAACGTAAGTATCCATAATCTTTAAATAAATAAAAACAATTGATATCTTTAAATTTAAACATATTTTTTTAAATTTGCACTCGTTGAAAAGGTCGCGTAGCTCAGCTGGATAGAGCATCTGCCTTCTAAGCAGACGGTCAGAGGTTCGAATCCTCTCGCGATCACTTAAAACCTCACTTATTCAAGTGAGGTTTTTTTTATATTTGATTCATGAATTTGAATTCAATATTAGTACAAAATTCTCTAGATAAACTAAGTAATAATAGCAATCCAAAATGGGGTTTGATGAGTTCTTCACAAATGCTCTATCATTGCAACACCTTTATTGATGTTTCTTTAGGTGTGAAAAGTATCAATTTTTTTATTAAAGTTTTTAGCAGACTATTTTTTAGATATTTTTTCTTAAGATATCTAAAATCAATTGATTTTGATATCAATAAATTTTCTAAAAATTCATCAACACTACCTATCTTTAAATCATTTCCAGAATCTATTGATTTCGATGAAGAAAAGGATAAACTTATTCGAAATATTAAAAAAATTAAAGGTATCAGCTCCGATAAAATAAATCATCAAATGTATGGTACTATTCCCACATCAACATTAGAAAGATTAGTTTCGTTTCATACATTCTATCACCTAAATCAGTTCGATTTAATATAAAAAGTTAAAGTAAATATTATATTGTTGAAGAGCTTGGCTTTCTTAATCATTGATTCATAAACTTAGAAATTAGTTTATGAAAATGATGAACACCTTGTTCTCTTGTTGTTGAAAATCTTCCAGCTTTATAAAATGCTGATCTTAATCCATTGTGAACGTTCTCCACAACAAATTCATCCTCCTCCTCAACTTTTTGTAGTTGATTTCCTGCTCCCCTATTTAATTTAGACTCATCATGTACAAAAGACCTGAAAGAAACTTTTGTTAAAGAGTCTGAAATTGGTTTTACAATATTTAAAGATAAACCCCATGGGTAAAAATTAAACATCATGTTAGGAAAGACCCAGTAATAGTATGCCGCTACATTTTTTCCATAATCAGGATGATTTTCAGGAAAACTAAAAACATCTTTATCATTTTCACTGTAACCAATTTGTAAATTACAATAATCGTAAATCACAGTTTTGTAACTGTTGTAATCTAATACTTCATTTAAATCTTTGTGTACAAATGGAATATGGAAGCCTTCTAAATAATTGTCACAATACAAAGCCCAGTGTGCATTAACTGTAAAGTCTTTAGAAAGAGATTTATCAGGCACAAATTGTTCAATAGGTAAAAAACCGACTCTTTTATTCATTGTATCAATTACTGATTGAAAATCGAAAGAAGGATTTAAACCTGCAAAAATTAATTTTCCCCATCTTAATAAAGGAAATCTATGTAAATGATCACATGGTCTGGGAAAATTTTTAGTTTGATCAAACTCTGGCATATATTCAAATTCACCCTTATTGTTAAACCTTCTACCATGGTACATACAGACAAGTTTTTTAGATTTTCCAGGTTTAAATACCAAAATATTTCCCCTGTGAGTACAAACATTAGTCAAACAATGAATTTTATTATCATCATCTTTAGTCAGAACAATGGGTTCATTTAAATAATTCTCTAAAATAGTTAGAGGAAAAACTGAATTTTTATCTTTTATTAAATCATCATCTCCAATATATTGCCATGATTTCAAAAAAATTTTTGATTTTAAATCTTCAAATATTTCTAAATTTTTATAAAAAAATGAAGGTAAAGTTTCAGCTTTTGAAATATCCGAATCAATTTTAAATTTATTTTTCATTTTCAGTTTTTCATCAATACAAGTTAATTTAAAAAACAAACAATTCAAATTTGATTATGTTTGTTGAACTCAATTAAACTGTAATGAAAAACAACATATCACAAATATTAAACAAATTAGGAATAGAAAATAATCAACATGGATGTTCAAATGGTTCTGATTGGTTTGGATCAGGTGATTCAATTATATCTTATAGTCCAGTAGATGGTTCAAAACTAGGGAAGGTAAGTACAGGAAATAAAGACGATTACGATAAATTAATTGATAATGCACAAAAAGCATTTATATCATTCAGAAAAATACCTGCTCCTAAAAGAGGAGAACTTGTACGACAATTAGGTAATAAAATCAGAGATAATAAAGCAGAACTTGGCGAACTAGTTTCACTTGAGATGGGAAAATCTTTACAAGAGGGATTAGGGGAAGTTCAAGAAATGATTGATATCTGTGATTTTGCAGTTGGACTTTCTAGACAGTTGTATGGGTTAACCATGCACTCTGAAAGACCTAATCATAGAATGTACGAACAATACCATCCTTTGGGAATTATTGGTATTATTTCAGCATTTAATTTTCCGGTTGCTGTTTGGAGTTGGAATGTTGCACTTGCTTGGGTATGTGGGAATGTATGTATATGGAAACCTTCAGAAAAAACACCACTATGTAGTATTGTATGTCAAAAGCTTATAGCGGATGTACTAAGGAAAAACAATATAAGCAACGGAGTTTCTTGTTTAATTAATGGAGACAGTCAAGTAGGTAAATGGATGTCAGAGGACAAAAGAATTAATCTGCTTTCAGCTACTGGATCAACTAGAATGGGTAAAGATGTAGCTCAAAAAGTTGGTGCAAGATTAGGTAAGTCATTGCTTGAACTCGGTGGAAATAATGCGATTATAGTCACTCCAAGTGTGGATATTAAACAAGCTGTAATTAATATTGTCTTTGGGGCTGTTGGAACTTGCGGACAAAGATGTACAACAACCAGAAGAATCATTGTTCATGAATCAATTATTTCAGAAATAAAAAATGAACTAGTAAAAGCATATGCCCAATTAAAAATTGGCAATCCTTTAGATGAAAATAATCATGTCGGTCCTTTAATTGACATTGACGCTGTTAACCATTACAATTTGGCTCTATCTGAAGTTAAAAAACAGGGTGGAAAATTGATAGTACCTGGTGGAGTATTTGATGGTGAAAATTATGAAAGTGGATGCTATGTTAAACCTGCAATTGCGGAAATTAATAATGAGGCTCCTGTAGTACAAAAAGAAACCTTTGCTCCTATTTTATACATCATAAAATATGAGGGAGATGTTAATAATGCTATAAAAATCATGAATGATGTTAAACAAGGTTTGTCTTCATCAATTATGACTGAAAATCTCAAAGAATCTGAAATATTTCTTTCAGCCTCAGGAAGTGATTGTGGAATAGCAAATGTTAATATTGGAACTTCAGGTGCAGAAATTGGTGGTGCATTTGGAGGTGAAAAGGATACTGGAGGTGGTAGAGAAAGTGGATCAGATGCATGGAAAGTATATATGAGACGACAAACAAATACTATTAATTATTCAAATGAATTAACCTTAGCACAAGGAATTAATTTTGATGTATAAAAAAAGCTCCTTAAAGGAGCTTTTTTTAAATTTTTTTGAAAATTATTCAGATAAAACAGCTAAAGGCTTATCTTTTTCTCCAAGCCATGATACAAGAAAAATAAGATCTTCAGAGCCTTTATTTTCAGATAAGTGCCATGTGTTTGCTACACCTAAAAATGCTTTATCACCTGCTTTATATGTTTCAGATAAAACAATTGTTTTTTCATCGCTAGTAGCATCAAGAGTAGTTTCAGTATCATAGTTCACAGTTAATTCACCTTGAACCACATATGCAACTCCAGTGTAAGGATGGTAATGCCATGGAGATTTAAAACCTGGCTCCCAAACTTTAACCTGACTTGTTACAGCAGCCTCACCAGTTGGATATGAAAAGACATTTCCTAATGGATCTTGTGTAGCACTTGTCATTATATCACCATTTTTAAAAAATGAAGAAAATTCAGAGTCTACTTTTTCTGTGTTTTGACAACCGATAAAAGAAAGTGTTATCAATAGTAAAAATATTTTTTTCATAATAAATAGATTAATTTGATTATAAATTTAATAAAATTTATTTTTCGGGATTGTACTGACAACACATTGGAAGGTTATCGTATGCCTCTTTGTTTAAATCCACCAGCTCAGTTGAGTATCCTGAATTAGCAATTGTGTTGTGAATGGTCATTAATTCAACTAACTGATCATCGTAAACAAGGTCAATTTGTTTTGTTTCTACATCCCAAACAGCTTTGTGAACTCCGTCAAGAGAAAGGGCGGCAGTTTCAATTGTTTTTTTACACATTTTACAATTTCCTTTAACACCAAATGTTGTTTCGGTACCCATTAATTCAACAATTGTTTCAGCTTTTTCAGGAATTGAAATTTCGGGTTCATTTTCTAAATTGAAATCTGCAATAAAATAACCAATCAAAAGGCCAATTGATACAAAGAATAAAATTTTGATAGTTTGTTTCATGTTTTTTTTATTTAATGTGGTTGATTTGTTTTATATCTACAACATTCTGGTAGAGAGTTGTAAATTTCTTCGGGGGCTTCATACTTTTCTGTTGAATGGCCCAATAATGATATTTTTTTATGAATATCATCAATTTTAATTTTTTTGGAATTATATATAAGAGATATTTTATTTGATAAAACATCCCAATTAGCATATTTAACTCCTTTAATTCTTATAACACCAGTTTCAATTCTTGCCTTACACATACTACAAACTCCTTGAACTGTAAAAGTTACATTTTCTGATTTTGAACTGTTTTCTTGAGAAAAAACGATAGTAGAAAACAAAAGTGAAAGTGTAATAATATATTTCATTGTCTAAATTTATATATTTAATCTTAAACCAAGATAAAAAAGAGATCCGTGGATTGGCGCATACACAATTGAAGTATCAAAATCTGTTCCAAAAGGATCTCCTAAAATAGGTTTATCTTGTTTATAACTACCAATATTTTCTCCTCCCAAATATATCTCAAATTTTTCTGAAAATACTTTTGTTATTTGAGCATGTAATAAGCTGTAAGTAGGTGAATAACCATTTTTTTTAATACTTAATTCATGAAATGGTAATCTTTGTTTTCCAATCCAATTATAGGTTAAATCAAATTTCCACTGAGCTCCTTTATCATTAAGATTTGTTGAAGTTTCTAAATTTGTAAAAAATCTACTTTTAGGTGTTAAAGGATTTTGAAGTAGACCAGATTTATACTGTTTTTTAACGTTGAAATTTTTATAAGTTGATTTCATTAAAAAATTATCTGAAAATTGATATTCTAAATCAATCTGTAGACTTTTTGCGTAGCTTTTACCCTCTAAATTGTAAAATGAAACTTGTCCTTGAGTTTCCCAATCAACTACGACTTGATTGTCAAAATCAGTAACGTAATAATCAATTGTTATATCACCCTCTCTGTTATTAATGTAAAATCCTTGTCTAAAACTAAAACCATAATTAACAGCTTTTTCAGGTTTTAAGCCATAATATAATTCGTTTTCATTTGGAAAAAATAATTTTCTTCCCGTAGCAAAAATATTTTGATTTTCAGAAATTACATTAGATGCTTTCCTCCCTGTACCAACAGAAAGTCTTAGTACAGATTTTTCAAAAGGTTGATATCTTAAATGTAATCGAGGAGTTAAAAAATTACCCAAGTTGTTATGAAAATCATATCTAATACCAGCAACTAGGCTTATTTTATCAAGACTATCATAGCTATACTCAAAAAAACTTCCAAAAGACTTATCAATTCTACTTGAATTAATAAAATTTTCATTAAATATTCTATCAAAATATTCATTGTAGTCATCATAAGCAATATTGAAACCAACTTTAATTTTGTTTAGCGTACTTCCAATAATTGAGTTATATATTAAGCTGGAATAAAAACTTTTCTGATTTAAATCTAAATTTCTTTCACCAAAGAAAGATTTTTGATCATGATTAGAAAAAGCCATTTGAAAACCAAGCGATTGATAAGGAATTTTAGGGTTAACATAGCCATATTTAAAACTTGAATCAAACCTCTTGGTATGAATTTCTCCTTTCCATGGTTTTCTTAAAGGAAGTTTATTATCATTAATCTCTCCTATTTCTTTTTTATCGTTCATAAAACGATAACCAAAAAAACCAACAGTACCTTTTGTTGGATTTATATATTGCCATCTGTTGAATAGATTAGTAGCACTTGATAATGGATTATCTAAAAAACCATCATTATTACTATCTACTTTATTGTTGTTTTTATTTGCATGTAAATACACACCTGTACTTAACTTATCATTAATAATTTTGTTAGAATGAAGATTTACTTCATTTCTTCCCATATTATTTGAATAAACATTTAAATAAAATGGAGAGTCAGAATATGGTTTCCTTAGTTCAACATTAATTTGTCCCGAGATACTTTCAAAACCGTTTACAACACTTCCAGAACCTTTAGTTATTTGCATACTTTCAACCCATGTACCAGGTATAAAAGACAAACCATATATTTGAGAGGCACCTCTAATCATTGGGATGTTTTCTTCAGTTATTGACAAGTATGGACTCTCTAAACCTAACATCTTAACTTGTTTTGTTCCAGTTATAGCATTAGAGTAATTAACGTCAATAGATGGATTAGTTTCAAAACTTTCAGAAATATTGCAACAAGCTGCTTTTAACAATTCTTCACTTGAAACATTAGTAATATTTTGTGTTTTAAAATATGATTTTTGAATTGTCTTTTGTTTTTTATTAACGACCACCTCATCAAGAACATTTTCTTCTTCAATCATGGTAATATTAATACTAGATTGATTGTTGAACTGAATGATTTGATCTCTAAAACCAAGGTATTTGAATAATAATCTTTTGGATGAATCAGAAATAGTAAGTTTATAATTTCCACTATCATCTGAAAGAGTTCCTAATGAAGTATTTTCCCAAAAAACAGAAACGCCTGAAAGTGGGACTTTACGACCTGAACTGTTCTCATAATAAATAATTCCTTTTACAAAGTTTTGAGAGTAAGTAACTGAGAAACTAAATAAAAAAAACAAGAATGATAAAAGAATTATTTTTTTCATAATGCAAATAAAAACATTTTAAAAACAAGATTATTTATAAAAAATTAGATAAGGGTTGCAAAATTTAATCATTTAAATTAAGCCCAACTCTTTTAAAGTTATTTTTTTTGTATTTGGATGGTGAGAAACCAGTTGCTTTTTTAAAATGGTTACTTAAATGAGAAACTGAATTGTAATTTAATTTGTAAGAAATTTCTTTAACTGACAATTCATCATAACTTAAATATTCTTTAATTTTTTCAATTTTAAGTTTTAAAAAATATTTTTCAATGGATATATTTTCTGAAGATTTAAAAATTTTGCTCAAATGATTGTAACTATAATTAAAATTTTTCAACAAAATTGAGGAGATTGAATTATTTTCAAGAATATCATTGCTTATTACATCAATAAGAATAGATTTAATTTTGGAGCAAATTATTTTCTTTTTATCTCCAATTAAATCAAATCCAAGTTTTTTGAGTTCAGACTTAAGCTGATAGAGATGAGCATTGTTTTTTATATCCACTAGGTATTCTCCTAATGAGATATATTCATATCTCATATTTAAATCATCTAGAACTCTATTTACAGAAAATACACATCTGTCACAAACCATGTTTTTTATGTAAAGGTTTTCTTTCATAATTTATTTAAATAAGCTTTAGATCTTTCAATACTATTAACTCGAATATCTTCCCAAAAAAGATTAACATCTGCTTTATGATAGTCTTTTACAGACGACAATAATACAGTTTTTAAAATATCCATTTTTGGAAGCTTCACTAAAATTTTATTGTCAACATTCTCAATTTTTACAGTATTTGGAAAAACTTTTTTATTAAGATATAAAAAACCCTTGTGATCCAAGTAATCAGAGTTTTTCTGATCATCCCAAGTTATTGGATTTGAACACAACGCATCTTGAAGCCACTCTTTATTAATGGTAAAATCTACTTTATTGGTTTTCTTATCAGACATTAGTCTAAAAGTATTCCAAGTAACAAATCCTCCAGTTTGATCTTTGCTATTCATTAATGGAATTGTTGTAAAATCATCATTGGTAATTTTTGTTCCTATTAAATATGCAGCAACTAATCTATTTTGCAATGGTTTTTTATCGAAAAAATCCTGGAGAAGTCTTTTAGCATGACCAGCTCCTTGACTATGACCTGCTATGATTATTGGCCTGTTATTATTAAAATTTTTTAAATACGATCGAAATGCCTCCTTAATATCATTGTAAGCCATTTCATAAGCTTGCTCACCACCATTTTTCCAAAAAGAATCTTTGAATACTCTAAAATGTGCTTGCCTGTAGAAAGGCACATATAAATCACCAGTTGAAAACCATGCAGAAGCTTGGAATTTTACTGAGGATCCAAGGACATATTTTCTTGTTTCTGAATCGTAAATATCCGCGTTCCAACTGGTATCATTTCTATCTGTTAAAAGTGTTGGATATATAAAGAACACATCAACAGGAAGATTTTGTTTTTTTTGATTAAAGTCATCGAATATTGAAAGGTCTCCATTTGGATGAACAGCCCAGGAAATGGTTTTTGTATAATCTGGGGGATCAGAAAGTTTAAAATCTTTAAAAGATTCACTACTATATTCAACAGGTTTGTTACTCTCGGAAAGTAAACCACAAGAGTTTAAAAGGATTAATAAAACTAAAAAAATATTTTTCATCTAATCATAATTAACAAACACTATGCAGAATACTAGTTATAGCTAAAATTATAAATTATTTTTCTAGTGTGATTGTTCTAATTGATGGGTTAAATTGAGATTTAATAAGATTTCCATCTGAATCAATGAGTTCTAATTTGATTGTTATTTCACCAAATGGTAAGCCTTGTATATAGTAAGGAGCCCACTCATCAATTAAAAAAACTGAATCATTTATTGTTGCTCTGACTTTATTTCCAGTTGAGGATATTTCAGTATTGACTAAATAAAAATCCAATAATAAGTTCTTTGTATCATTACCTGAATATTTTCCTTTTGGTCTACTGTAAAATAAAAATTGATCAGATAAATTAGTGTTATTGTTATCGCCGATTTCAGTCAAGATGTATGCATTTTTATTTTTTACTGATTCATGATAAGATCTAGACAAAAAGGCTAAAACCACATCACCATCTTTAACATCTTTTATAAAATTTTTTGAATAGTGGGCAGAATAAGGACCATTATTTACAATAAAATGGATATGTTGACCTTTTGATGAGTTTGCTAGATTGTAAGTAAATTCTTTATTTGTTTGTTCTCCAATATTATAATCCTCAACATCAAAATTAAAGGAGTATTCACTACCATCAAATATTGGTTCCTTCAAAGTTAATTTTGAAGTTTCATATGATGGAGAACCAACTACTTTGTTAATTGAAATTTTGTTGTTTTTGGTACATGAAAAAAAAGCTGTGAACAAAAACAAAAGACTGAGTAAATAATATATTTTTTTCATTTGTGTAAGGTTATGTATTTAAATTTAAAAAATATGTAACAAAAAATGATCCAAATCATTTTTATTTAAATTACCATTCTCTTTGTTTATTAGTTTTTTCAAGTTCTAACAAATCTTTTTCTGATATAACCTTGAGGAAAGAAGGGTGTTGCTCTATTGCATATTCAATTTTTTCTACTATGCTTTCAACAGACTCAGTTTCATAATCAATATCTAAGGGTTTTTTGATCTCCATTGATTGAAGAATATTTCTTTTTTTAATTCTAATTCCCTTTTTATCAAAAGATCGTCTAAAACCATCAATTACTATTGGAATTACAACAGGTTTATATTTTTTGATTATGTGAGCAGTACCTTTTCTAATTGGTTTAAAAGGAGTTGTAGTACCTTGTGGAAAGGTAATAACCCAACCATCATTTAGAGCAACTCCAATATTACTAATGTCACTCATCTTAACTTGTCTTTGAACATCTTGTCCTTTTGATCTCCAAGTTCTTTCAATTGATACTGAACCAACATATGCTAAAATTCGGGGTAAAAGGCCAGCTTTCATTGTTTCTTTAGCAGCTACATAGTATATGTTTAATTTGGGCTGCCACAAGTAAGTCATGTTTTTAATAGAGTCTACTCTTCCACTTAGACTTGCGTTGAAAACATGAAACATAGCAGCTACATCTGCAAAATATGTCTGATGATTTGAAACAAACAAAACATTAGTTTCGGAAAGAGATTTTAAAACGTCAGATCCCTCTATTTTTAATTTATTGAATCTATTAAATCTCTGATGAGTAAGAACACCTAAAATACGAATTAACCATTTTTTAATAAGAAGATTATGTCCAAATGGGTTGCGCTTTAAAATATTCACTTAATATTTTTTGGTTTGGCAAATGTATTAAGAATTAATCATTTGTTTAAACAATAATCTAAATTCATGAATCATAATAGCCGTTGCTCCCCATACAACACTTTTATTTAGCACTAGACTGGGTACATATTGTAACTTGTCGTTGATGATAACCTTTGACTGAGATATACTGCATTTTAATATTGAATCTAAGGTTGGTTCTAAAATAGACTTTACTTCAACTTTGTTCAATTCAAACTTAGGTTTTGAATTACAAAAACCAACAAAAGGAAACACATTAAAATTACTTGGAGGTATATATACTTGAGACAATTGTCCAACATAAGAAATATTTTCTTTTAAAACTCCAATTTCCTCATTAGTTTCTCTTAGAGCCGCTTCAAAATAAGACTTATCAGTGGATTCTAATTTTCCGCCTGGAAAACCAATTTGATTTGAATGAACACCATTATAAGTATTTCTTAATATTAATACAAGTCTTGTATGATTATTAGAATCTGGATAAAATAATAGTAAAACTGAAGCCAACTTTGAGTTGATTGGAATTTTATTAGTTTTAAGGTGTTTAATTCTACTTGGAGGTGCAATTTTTAACAATAATTCATGGCCTGGCAGATCATATTCATTAAACTTTAAAATAATATTTTTAAAATCTTTGAAATGCATTTTTGTAAGTATATTTTATTATTTTTTTTGATAATCTCGTGTAAAGATATGAGTAAAAAGGAAAAACCGATTTCAAAACCAATTAAAAAATCAATAATACAAAAAGACAAAGAGATTGTTAAGGAGTTTAAACTAAACGATGAAAATGCAATTCCTTTTTTATTTGAATATGGGAAAAAAAACAAAGAAAATAAAGTTCGAATCAATACTGGTTATGGAAGTATTGATATTGAATTGTTTAATGACACACCTTATCATAGAGCTAATTTCATTTATCTAATAAAAAATAAATATTTTCAAGGTGAATATTTTCATAGAGTTGTAAAAGATTTTATCATTCAAGGAGGAAACTCAGATAACATTAGTACTTCAAAAAAAAGAAGAAAAATTGGAAGATATTTACTTCCTCCTGATACTAAAAAAGGATATAAACATCATAGAGGAATACTATCAATGCCAAGTAGTGAAATAGAAAATCCTTATAAATTGGCATCTCCATATGAATTTTTTATTGTTCAAAAAAAAGATGGAGCATATCATCTTGATAAAAATTATACTGCTTTTGGAAAAGTCATAAAAGGAATGAATGTAGTAGATCTAATTTCAAATCTAGAAACAGACAAAAGAGAATGGCCTCTTGATAATGTAAGATTTAATATTGAAATAATTGAATAGCTTATATCTATAAATTATTTATTTTTATAGTATATTCTAATATGACTATCACTCAACTCAATTACGTCCTTGCATTGGATAAGTCGAAGAATTTCACTAAAGCTGCAAAAGCATGTAAAATTTCACAACCCTCACTTAGTACACAAATACAAAAACTTGAAGAAGAACTTGGGGTTGAGATTTTTGATAGGACCAAAAAGCCTATAAAATCAACTGAAATTGGTAAAATTCTAATTAATCAATTTAAAGTAATAATAGACGAATCGTCTAATGTGTCAGAATTAATTATTAAATCAAAAGAAAAAATTAACAAAAACATTAAGTTTGGAATCTCTTACACTTTAGAAGCAACGCTATTACCTCTTTTTTATGAATCTTTAGTTTCAAAATTTAATAACTCAAATATTAAGTTAACTATAAACTCAAAAGATAAGCTTTTAAAAAAATTAAATAATAATGAAATTGATTTTATTATTACAACAACTCCGAGATTAAAAAAAGAATTAAAAGTAATTCCATTTTATTATGAACCGCTAATGATTGTTATTCCAAAAAAATTACAAAACTTTGATTTAAAAATAATTGAACCAAACAAAATAAATACCAATGAAATTTTAGTTCCTAAAAAAAATAATGATCTTAAAAAAAGTATAATAAAACTTTTTAATACCAAAAAGTTCAATACCAAAATAAAAACTGACAATCTAGAAACATTATTAAACCTATCGTTAAATGGTGCAGGCATGTCAGTTTTACCCTACTTATTTTTTGAGAGTTTAAGAGATGAAAAAAAATCACTAGTATTTAATTTCTCAAACCCTCTTCCTTCGAGAGAAATAAGCATAGTTTTTAAAAAAAATTCTCTTAAAGAAGATTCAATTTTAAATATATTTCAATTAATTAAAAAATCATTAAAACACATTAGAACTTTTTCTGATGTTAAAATAATTGAAGACTAACTAAATGATGGAGTTATATAAATGAGGATTTTGAAAAGTATAATTTTTAACCCAAATCATTAGTTCGTTGTATTCGTAAGGCAACAATATCTTAGATGCTTTTGCCAATTCTTTATTAAAGAGTTTAGGATTGAAGCTTACTTTTTTTAAAACTTCTATTGTGTAATTATAAATTGATCTAGACATAATTTAGTTGTTATTCTAATTTAATAATTAGAAACCATTTTAAATCTAAATAAAATGTTAATAATTATTTTTTTGATCTAAGCTTTATACTCCACTTAAAAGTAAATTCAGAGACAACATCTCCATTTTGATCAATTCCTTTTGTTAAAATAGTTAATGTTTGAGCTTCTTTAGTTACAACTGCATCGTTAACCATCTTATCTAAGTCAGGACCGTTTTCATATGTGAATAAAATCTTTCCAACAGCTTTTTTAGTAAAATTTGAAGTAGAGCCAATTAAAAGCATTGAAATATTATGTCCACTATTTTTAATTTTTTCACCTAGAAGTAAACCACCTGGCATTTCTGCAGCCATTCCTTGTACTGCCCAAAAAAGCGAATTAAAAGGATTTTTATTAATCCATCGGTGTTTAACTCTAACTGAACAAGAATTGTTTTCAATTGAATCCACTCTCACACCACATAACCACGCGGATGGAAGCCAAAAAAAAGACATTTGGTTTCGAAAAAACAAAGAAATTTTGTTCATAATTAGTATAAATATACTAATAATATTAGTTATTCAAAGGAAGCTAAATATCTTTCAGCATCTAAAGCAGCCATACATCCAGTTCCAGCTGCGGTAACCGCTTGTCTATATTCTTTATCTTGAACATCACCTGAGGCAAAAACACCTGGTTTATTGGTATGAGTTGACTTTCCTTTTGTTATTATGTACCCCGATTCGTCCATATCAAGTTGGTCTTTAAAAATATCGGTATTAGGTTTATGTCCAATAGCTATAAAAAGTCCTGTTACTGAAATATCCGTGACTTCATTTGTTTGATTGTTGATAATACTGACTCCCTCAACTACATCCTTTCCTAAAACTTCTTTTATTTCAGAATGATAACAAACTTTAATATTTTCTCTTGAATTAACCCTATGCTGCATTGCTTTGGAAGCTCTCATCTCTCCTTTTCTTACAATCATAGTAACTTTTGTACATATATTAGATAAATAAGTTGCTTCCTCAGCAGCAGTATCCCCTCCTCCAACAATTGCAACATCTTGACCTTTATAAAAAAACCCATCACATACAGCACAAGCAGAAACACCACCACCTCTCAACCTTTGTTCAGATGGAATACCTAAATACTTTGCAGTTGCACCAGTTGAAATAATAATACTTTCTGCTTCAATTTCAGTTTTATTATCAACAATTACTTTGTGAATTCCACCAGGATTATCGTTAAATTTTACAGACGTTACCATTCCAATTCTAACGTCAGTACCAAATCTTTCAGCTTGCTTTTGTAGTTCAACCATCATTGTAGGTCCGTCCACTCCATCAGGATAACCAGGAAAGTTATCAACCTCAGTAGTTGTGGTTAATTGGCCACCAGGTTCCATACCAGTATACAAAACAGGCTTTAAATCAGCCCTAGATGCATATATTGCAGCAGTATATCCTGCAGGTCCAGAGCCTATGATTAGAGTTTTAATTTTTTCTAATGACATATATAAAATTTAAAAATATAAATTTATAATTTTTGACCAATGACTATTAACAAAAGTTAAAAAAGTTATCATCAAAAAATAATATCCAATATTGTTCATTAATATTTGATGATTTTTGAAATAATCCTATATTTGCTGGCTAATTTCGGGGTGTAGCGTAGCCCGGTTATCGCGCCGCGTTTGGGACGCGGAGGTCGCAGGTTCGAATCCTGCCACCCCGACAAA
>SGZG01000008.1 GCA_004214185.1 Flavobacteriales bacterium
AATAATCCAAAAATAATAGGAACATTAAAATATAGCATTATGTCAAAAATCCATTTTTTATTTAGATATGAGGCATCATTATTTGAAAGATTTTTCTCAGTTTCTCCGAAAAGAAAATCTAGTAATGGAATTAATAAGAAGACATAGAAAATAGCAGAATATGTCCATAGACCTGTAGATATAAATGAGATGTAAACTGAAATGGGAACTGTGTAAGCAAATAGATATTTAAGATCTTTCATTTTAGTAATATTTTTTTGGTCAATTACCCAAATCCTTATAAAAATATTAAATTTTGGATAGTTACCCACATAATCAATAAATTTAAGTTCTGATCTTTAATTGCAAAACGGCTATACTTTATAAAAGTATAACCGTTTTATTGTTTTAGTAGATAACTCAATGGAAATATCGAACATTAGTCCAACTCCAAGAGATATAATCGATACTAATCATTTAATGACCCTTATTATGAAAAGTAAAAAAATAAGATAGATTAACTTAATTTCTTTAAATCTATATTAATTATCATTACCTGCTCTATTAAACTTACCTTGAGCATTTCTTGTATTTCCAACATGCACATAAATTTGATCTGAGTGAGATCCTTCAACTAAATTCCAAAAGCTTCCAGCATATTCAGAATTTCTAACGCCTTCAGGGCCGTTTGCAACTGCAAAATCAGCAATATTTTTATAAGCAGCCCAAACTTGAACATCTGATCCCGAACCGATGTAATGCGTTGTAGCTCCTCCATACCACATAACTCCATCATCTACACCTGGCTTCACATTCCATCCCATATATGCATCAATGAGTTCTTGATTTCCAGCTGATGAATTATAACTACCAACTACAAATACATACGGATTGTCCAAATCCAAATTTTCTTTTCCATACCAGTTTCCTTGCCAGTCTACAACTCTTACTTCATCAGTATGATTATTGAAATAACCCCACCATTTTGCTACTGTTTCTTGCATTTCTTTTTTTTCATCTTCAGGTAGTTTTTCAATGTTAGCTCCAAGAACAGTCCAAATATCATCTTTGACCATGTCTTCAGCAGAAGCATAAATGTCACTAATCATTATACTATGATCCGATCCATACCAGTGTCTGTACACAAACGACCTCGCAATAGTTCTGCCTTCTCCAATTGATGCATTTGTTACTTTTTCATGTAAGTCTACAAATTCACCAATTTTGTTCAGTGGAACATCTAAATAGGTTTGATTAATAACGTTTTGAGCATTAACAGAAAATGCAAAAAGCATTACTGCTAAATAATTTAAAAGTTTCATAAAGTTTTTTTTTGGTTATTTATAAATTTACAAAAATTAATTTATTAGTCAGAAAGTTAGATTTTCTAAATTATTTGGAATAAAAAAACGGTTAACTATATAATAGTATAACCGTTTTATTGTTTTAGTAGATAACTCTATTCAAATATCGAACTTTGATATTACACCTCGAGATTTTGAAATTACCCTTCAAACTATATACCTAATTCGAAATGATTAACAACATTTTAAGTGTGTTCATTAAACCTATAAGGTAATTTGCTGTCTAAAATTAAAGTGCCTTCATGAGAATTCTATTTAAATTTTTCATAATAATCCTATTGTTTTCGTGTAACAAAAATGAAGAACCTCAAGAAAAAAATGATTTAAACTGTTCTGGGGATTACTCAACTGCTGGAATTTTGGTCGATATCAATGAGGAAATTTATAATGATGATGAATCTGTGAATAACTACAGTAGATACTCATGGTCTTCAGATGGTTCAAACAGAATTCTAATTGGTAATGGAATACCAAATCATGAAGTAGGAACCTTCCCAAACCCCAATAACCCTAACACAATAAGAGAACAAAATGTAAACAAGAGATTTACCCTTTGTCCTGAAATAATTACAGAAAGTGGATTGGAGGTTGTAGGGCCCGCCTTAGCGATCGCCTACGCACTTAACAGTGTCAAGTTTGATCCTGCGACAGCAGGGAGATGCAATGATGTTGGCGAATGTAGTTTAGCACAAGGTCAGGGGAATTGGAATATTGAAGCCTTAGGTCATGACACTTTTGACTTTGGAGATGACATGAATCATGCTCATGTCCAACCTAATGGTGAGTATCATTACCATGGAATACCAGAACTGTTGTTAGATTTTCTTGGCGATAATCAAGGGATGACAATAGTTGGATGGGCTTCAGATGGGTTCCCAGTATACGCAAGATATGGTTATTCTGACGCTAATAATTCTAACAGCAGTATCAAGTCACTAACTCCGAGTTATAGGTTAAAATCTGAACCTGATGCTAATAGACCTACAACTTTAACTGCATTAATTGGTGGGCCTGGTCAGGGCACATCCAATCCAAATACTCCAATCCCAATGGGTGCATTTACACAGGATTATGAATACGTTGAAGGCCTTGGAGATTTAGATCAATGTAATGGACGATTCGGAGTAACCCCGGAGTTCCCTGAAGGGATTTATTACTATGTTGTCACAGATGATTTCCCTTTTTTCACAAGATGCTTAAAGGGTGATTTATAAGCAATTAAAAAACGGTTACACTTTTATAAAAGTATAACCGTTTTATTGTATTAGTAGCGGGAACAGGACTCGAACCTGTGACCTTCGGGTTATGAGCCCGACGAGCTACCTACTGCTCTATCCCGCGATTTGGACTGTAAATATATAATAAATTAATTTTGTGAGGAAGAAATATATATTTTTACTTTTTATATACTTCTTTTTTCATTGCAATTTTTGGAGTTCTATCTTCTTTAAATACTCCCCAATGTTTCTCAGGCTCAAAAGGATCGTTTGATCCTTTCCACGGTTCGTCAAATGCTTCAAATAAAAATGTTAGAACTTTTTCTTCTTCACTCCATTTTGACAATTGTTTATAATATATTTTTTGAAAATGTTCACTTGTGTTGTGTTTCTTAATTTCTAGATCATTTGTACTGGAAGTCCATCCAGCTTCAGTAATTACAATTAATTTTTCAGGATATTTAGAGCGAACTAAATTCAAATTTTCTATTGTATAATCAAGTGCATTATCAATGTAAATATTTTCCCATTGAGGGTAGGTGTGAATAGAAATAAAATCAATTACCTCAACTAGTTTTTCTAATTTATTTACCCAAGTCACATAATTTTCACAAAAAGTAACAGGTTGTTTGGCTTTAGATTTTATAATTTTTGCAAATTTAACAACACTATCAACAGGAACCATATGATCTGTCCAGCTAACACAAGCTTCATTTCCTATTGAAAGTGAAAAAATAATTTCAGGAAATTCATTACCAAATTTTGCTAGCAAGTCTATTCTTTCAAGATTTCTTTTTTTGTTAATCTCTAATTGTTCATTGGAATATTCACCTCCCCAGGGACAAGAGTAGTTATTGACTTCTGCCTCAATATAACAGCCAAGCATTACTTTCAAGGGAAGTTTTTCATTTTTTATGACCTCTAAAATAGTTTTTGAATGAAAATCACAGCTATATAACCTAATATACTTCCATGTTTTATTTACTATAAAAAGATCTTCTTTAACTTGATTATAAGTAGGGTAGATTTCACCAGGACTTTGACCTTGTCTGTAACCTGAATAGCATACAGCTTGTCCATAATCTATGTTAAGTATTTTTGAATAGTCCAATATTAAAATTTTAATTTTTCATCTTTATCCCACAATCCCCAGTATGCTCCAACATCTCCTTCTACACCAACTTTCCACGACTCATCAAAAGCTGAAAAATAAAACATTTCAATGTTATCTTCAAATGACCAATTTTGTGCATTTATGAAGTATTTAAGTGCGTTTACTTTAGATGGGTGAGCCCCTTGTAAACTTGCACCTTTGCTTGGCCATCCTGTTTCTGTAATAATTACCTTTTTACCTTTTCCAGCTGATTTGGCCTCAAAATACATTTGTTTCATGTACATTAAGGAATAGTCTAAACTACAACCTTCCCAATAAGGATAGCAATTAGCTAAAATCACATCACAAGAATCAGATAAATTTGGTCTGGAAGAAAATTCATAGTAAGCATCAACATACCCAGTTGGGATATCTCCAATTTCTTTTTTAACTAAATTAATGTAATCAATAAGTTCATTTTCAGACATTTCTTTTCTGTATAAAACCTCATTTCCAACTCCTGCAACATTAACATGACCAGATTTACATAAAGAAATCAATCCATTAATTTCTTTTTCATTTGTGAGCTTATTATCACTTAGCCATGCACCAACTAGTGTCTTTAAACCTAATTCCTTCGCAAGAACTGGAATTCTTTCATTTCCTTCTGTGCAAGAAAATGTTCTAATCCATTTAGTGTAGGGCTTAATAATATTTAATTTTCTTAAAATTTGCTTATCAGAAATTTTATCACCAGGCTCTTGACCTTCATCATATGCACTAAAGCACAATCCATGAATTCCTTGTTTTAGAAATTTATTACAAAGTTTTTTTAGTTCAGACTCAGAGACAGTGTTCAAATTAATACCTGTTAATGAATGTAGCTTTTCCCTTCTATAAGACATGTTTTTATTTATTTTTTAATTTCAATTTTTCTTTAATCTCATTGGCTCTTTCCTCAGTAATATCATAATCCTTCATTATATATATAGCAATTAATATTCCCAAAATAGGAATAAGAGTATAAAAAATTCTCATCCCATCTATTGCAAATTCAGTCACATTATCAGCATCAAATCCAACAAATTGTAACGTTAAACCACTTAAAAGACCTGCAACTCCAAAACCTAATTTTACCATCCACCAATAAACAGCTCCAAGAACACCCTCTCTTCTTTTCCCGTTTTCAAGTTCATCTAAGTCACATATATCTGCAGTCATTGACATCATTATTGTAAATAGACTTCCTATTCCAAATGAGTGAAATGGTAATGCAAATAAAAACATATAGGGTTTTCCAGGGATAAATAAAAACCAAAATAAAATGTATCCAATAATTGAAATTAGCTGAGATATTATAAATGCTTTCTTTTTTCCAATTTTCTTGGACATAAAAGTTATAACAGGTATTACTAGGAATGAAGTAATCAAAGCTCCAATTGATCCATGAAGAGCGGGCCAGTAGTCAGCTGCACCGGTATCACTTCCAAATAAATAATGAACGATTATTAAAAAAGTAAATGGCGCTATTACCTGAAAAGAATTAAAAATCAAAAATGTAGCTATTGCTATTTTTCTGAAAGGTTTAATTCGAAATGCCCCAAAAGCATTAATAAATATATCTTTAATGCTATTACCAATATTTGATACGTTTATGGGTTTTAAATCTGTTCTATTCTTAGTTGATTCACTTTTTATAAAAATCGCAGGAGCAATTGCAAAAAGTGTACATGCAATTGCTACCCAAACAGATAATTCTCTAACACCTTGCTCAGCACCCTCGGGGTAAATTTCAGGTTCATATAGTATGATCCAAAACCATGGAGCAATAACCCAAGCCCATTGTCCTACAAATTGAGCAATTGCCATTATCTGGGTTCTTTCATGAAAATCATCACTCATTTCATAACCCATAGCTACATAGGGAACACTAAATATGGTTAATCCAAGATAAAAGACAAGAGACCATAGCAAAAAATAAATAAAGTTATAAGTTAAACCATTTTCTGCGTATAACTGCCACATAGCAACATAAGAAATACCCATTAATATTCCACCAATAAAAACATATTGTCTTCTTCTTCCCCACTTAGACTTGGTATTATCTGAAATAAATCCCATTAGTGGGTCTGTTACAGCATCAAATAATCTAGGTGCAAATTGTAAAATTCCCCACATTATTGCAGCAAAACCTAAATCTTGTACTAAAACAATTATAAAAACTCCTAATGCTGCTGGAAACATTTGGTTTGCCAACATTCCAAATCCAAAAGCTATTTTTTCACTTAAACTAACTGATCTTTTTATATTACTATTTTCCATGTTATCAGTTTTTTAACGTGATTGTTTGAATGGCTTGCGGGCTAATTGAAATAGATTTAGAAAATCCATTTAAATTTAGGTTGAAACTCTTTTTTTCACGCCCTTCATTAAATAAAACAATAGCAATACTTTTATCTGGATTAAGAGCTGCAGTAACCATTAACTCAGGATCGGAATTTATTGCATCAATAATCTCTGCACCTGGTCTTATATACTTACTAAAATGTGTCATGACATAATAAAGTGGAGTATAATATATTTCATCAATTGCTGGATCAACAATTATAGGTGCCACACACCAATTACTAACCCAATTTGGACCTCCTTGTGTATCTAGAACCATATTCCAGTCTACCCATCCATCAACCCAGTTATTTAAAGATCCAATTATATCTCTTGAATATCTATTGAATGGAGCATATTTTGGATGTAAATATTTTTTTTCGTCTTCTCTCCAGTCGTATCCCCAATCAGTTGCTTCTTTTCTAAAGTACCAGTCGTCATCATTCCAGTGTGGAATTTCTGAATCAACACATGCTTCTGTTTGAATTAAATATTTGTTTGGTGCTTTGTTATGAGCATATTGAAGCTCATCTGGGTAAAATTCAAAAGTACTATCATACCAATGAACAGCAGTTCCATCAAAATATTTAGAGGATTCTTCATTTTCAAACATTGAGTCAACCCATTTTTTAAGATCTGCTCTATTTTGATCGTATCCAAGAATTATGATATCTTCTTTGCCATCTTTTTCCAATTGAGGACCCAAGTAATCTTTAACAAAATGCGTCATTTCTTCAGGTGTATAATGCATACTTTCCCAGCTTGAATTATTTCCATGAGGTTCATTTTCAACTGTAAATCCCCATATATCAATACCTTGTTCTTTGTAAGCATCAACATATTTAGAGAAAAATAGAGCCCAAGTGTCGTAGTATTTTGGTAATAATTTTCCACCTTTCCACTCATTGTTATCTTTCATCCATGGAGCAGCTGTCCATGGAGATGCGAAAATTTTAAATCCATCTTGTGAAACTTCCATCGCTTCTTTTATCATGGGAATGATATCATCCATATCTTCTTTTATAGAAAAATGTTCAAGATTTATATCTCCCTCTACAGGGCTGTATGAATAATTTGAAATAGAAAAATCACATGAATTCATGTGAGTTCTTGTAAGAGAATAATTTGAACCTTTTTCAGAAAAATAGGCATCTATAATTTCTTTTCTTCTTTCTTTACTCATTAGATTTAATAAGTAAGCAGATGATTCTGTGAAAGCTCCACCAAATCCTGTAATAGTCTGATATTTTTTTTCAGTATTTAAATTAATTTCAGAGATTTTTCCAGAAATATTAAATTCTTTTAGTTCTGTTAGCTTATTTCCATTTCTAGAGGTTTCAAAAATTTTAATTTCCATTTCAGAATTATTTTTACATGAAAAAAATGATAGTGTAATTAATAATGATTTTAGAAGATTATTCATATTATTTTATTTGTTGTTGTATTTATTTTTAATTACTTCAAATGTTTTCTTTTTGTTTCTTTCAATATCTACAATTCCCCAATATTCTTCATTTGGAGCTCCGTCATATGGAACTCCGATACTATTTGGAGCCCATCCACCAACATCTTGTTTATCAGGGTTTCCAGCTTTCCATAAACCATCAATAAATTGAAATATTAAAACACCTGATACTTTGTCCGAGTTATTAAATACAGCATCAATAATTTTTGCATTTGCATCGGCTTGAGCAACTTGATTTTCTCCTTGTGAATAACCGTATTTTTCAATAGTCATATAACTGTCACTTCCTGCTTCAGAAAGATATAACGGTTTGTCACTTATTTTTACCCATTCTTTAAGTAGTTCAGTTGGATCGTCCCATCGATAAACGTTAATTCCCCAAGCATCTAAATTATCAAGCTTTCCTATGAGAGATTTTTCAGGTATTTCTCCGTGTGCAGTTGTAACAGGTTTAGATTTATCTATTTGTTTAATTTTTAAAGCTGCTACATTTAGAGCATCATACCAATTATTGATATCTCCTTCAAACCACTCAGAATGATAGTTGTATTCATTTCCTAATTCCCAAAATAATATAGCATTATGGTTTTTATATTTTTGAACATAATTTGTAAAAGAGCCCGTAAGGATATCGTAATATCCATCTTGGTTGTAGCCAAATCCTATAATAACTTTTATTCCCGCATCATCTATTTTATTGAGGACGGAAATGTTATCAATAGGAGAATAAACACGAATTGTATTAATTCCTGCCTCTTTCATTAATTTTAAATCCTTATCAATATTATTGAAACTTCTTTTCTCAGTGCCTATTGGTACAGGATCGTAGCAAACACCCTTTATAAAATATTGTTTGTCATTAATTAGAATAGTCCTGTTTTTAATAGAAATAAGATCATTGTTATTATAATCATAAAAATTCCAACCAATAGCAAAAATTAAAAGGATTACAAGAAGAGAATATCTTAATTTCATTGTTTATTCATTTATTGGTGGAGTTAGAATACTATTAAATAAAGTTTCACTGTTACCATTAAAGGTTTTTAATATTGAATTGCCATTTCTTGTTAGTCCATTAAAATCTCCACTATCAACATTTTTCCATAGAGCATACTTTGCTTTTCCATCAACAGTAAACAATCCAAAATGATTTTCTGATCCATTAGTATTTCCTGTAGAATCTTTCCATGGTTCATCAAATGCTTCAAAATAAAAACAACTTATTTTTTCTTCTTGAGTCCATTTTCTTACTTTCTCAAAAAACAATGCTTGCTTGTACTCATCCGCTGCGTGACTTCCTTGCTCTCCATACAATTCATTAGAAACAGTGGACCAACCCAACTCACCAATGTGTACCTGTTTATCTACACCAATTTTTCTTAAATAATTTTTTACACTTTTATATTGAGAAACTGTGTATTCAAAAGAATTTTCCATTGACTTATTTATGATTTCTAAATCAGAAAATTTATTTTTAAGGTCTTTATTAAAATTCCAAAATGATGGATTGTAATGAGTATCGTGAAATGCGTATGTGTGCATTGAAATAAAGTCAACTGCTTCAATTAAAGCATTTAAATCTTCAGTATGATATGAATCGTCACCACCACCCCAAGAAGCGAAATTATCTGAGCTTGTAATCCATAAATTTTCAGGAAGCTTTCTTTGTTTTTTTAAATCCTGAAGGTGATTAACCCATTTTAATATAACACCAGGTTTAACATAATAACTCCATGCCCAATTAACCATTGCTTCATTTCCAACTGCAATGATTTTAACAATTTCAGGGTACATGTTCGCAAGGTTAATTGCTTTTTGTATTTCAATTGCATTAGCAGACTCGTCTTCTTTTTCATGATTAGGACTATCTGTCCAAGCATTTTCACAATCGATCCATGCTCCAAGCATGACATACATTTCAAAATTAGAGTCTGTTAGTTTAAGCTCTTTTATAGCTTTTAAAATGTTAGATGCTTGTGGTAATTGTAAATTATAGGTTCTTAAAATTTTTATTCCTAATGAAGAAAGTATTTTTAAATCTTCTTTGAGTTCATCCATCGTTGGTTGAATATCTCTGGTATTATGTCTATAGCCACCATATGAAATTGCTAAATATTTAGGATTATTTAAAATTTCTTTAGCTGTCATTTCTTCATTGTGAATCATTTGATTTTCTGTTGAGTTACATGAAATAAACAACCAATAAACCAATAAAGCGATCAGATGAAATCTAATTACTTTATGTTTCGAAAGGTTAATTATTTCTTTTTTTATCATACCCCAATACTTACATTAATATGTTTAATAATATTTTCTCGGTTAAAAATAGATTTACTTGAATCATTATCTAATTCATTACCCTGAACAATTACAGACTTACCATCAATGAAGTTTATAGTAATGTTTTTGTTACTAGATTTAGAATAAATTATAGGAACTTGACAATAAGTAAAACACAGAGAATCTTTTTTTACTAAAATTTCAGAAAGCTGTTTTGATAAATTAACGTATCTAAAAATTTCATCATTTTTTAAAAATTCTTGATCTCTAAGCATAATTGGATTAAAACTTATTAATCCATTATTAACTTCAACACCAAGTTCACCAAATCTTGAAATCACATCCTCCTTAACTTGTCCAGTCATCCCTGGTTGTTGTGCACCTTTTCCAGCAGGTGTATGAGAATATGGATCAGTTGGGAAGGCTCCATATAATTCCGGAGATTTATTAACTCCAATACCTTCCAAAATTTCAAAATAGTGATCAAAAAATCTTCCTATTATTCTTTTATCTCCTTCTTTAATAGCTTTCTTTGTAGTTTCAAGAACTGCTAAAGAAAGTTTTGAAACCATATGCCAATATATTGACCCAAGTCCCTCATATCCAAAGAAAGTTCCGGATCTTCCTGTGAACTCTTTATGGTTAAATACATCTTCAAAAATTTGTAGAACATTGTTGTATTCCTTTTTTACTAGTTCAGAATATTTTTCAGGTAATTGATTTAGCTCGTTCACTAAATTATTGGCATTGTTGAAATCACAATTAAAATGATAAACACCCTCACAATCTTTTGAAATTATTTGTTTATTCCCATCATTGACTAATTTGGTTAAAAGATTGGAATTTTTAACTTTTAAAGTTGGAATAGTATTCTTGTCTAAAAACAATCCTAAATCTTTATTTGGATAGAGTATGTAACTGTATTGATCTTCTCTAAATAGTTTACTTGACTTGAGTGCATCAAGAACTTCTAAATTTTCTTTTGAATCTAGATATCCAGAACTTAAAACTGCAACTTGACCTTCAAGCATTTCAGGTAAATATGAAATAGAAATTTCATTATCGTTAATAGTTAAGAGATTGTAAGCATGGTAGAGCTTATCACTTCTTTTATTTGAATCGATTGAGTGGTCAATATAAATAAGGAGAAGTTTTGTTAAATCTTTGATTTCTTTTATTCCAATTGCTGATTTTATACCAGAAAAACCATTATCATATATAGTATTCCTATAATTTGAGCCAGCATGACCTAGCAGGTCAACAATTTTTTTTCTGTCAGAATCAGAAATAGAAGATTCTAAAAGACCTTTATTTTCGTTAAGAGCTGAATAAATTTCATTGAAAAACTTATTTATCTCAGTAGATACTTCAACCGAAATATAATCAGTTTTCTCAAGAACTGACTTAAAGAAATTCACAAATCTTCTTAAATAGTAAAGCGTAACCATTGAAATTCCATTTCCAACCAATGCATTGTTAGCATCATTCCACTCTGGCCTTTGAGTATTCATCCATATTCCACCCTCAGGAACAAAATTTGAAACTTTAGCAAGAAGTGTTGCCAATATTTTTTCAATAAAATTTACTCTGTGTATATCTGTATTATTATTATATAGTAATGATCCGTCAACTCCAATTTCACTTCTTCTTTTATTTATAGTTGATTCACTTTTATGATCATAATCTATAGTGTTTTTGGAATCTTTTAAAATTTCTTCGTAAGATTTAATCCTGTAAGGAACATTTGCGTAAACAAATAAACTTTTTGAAAAATATTTGTATAGTTTGTTGGGGAAATGACTCTCTATAAACTCTAAAAACTTCAATAAATATATGATTTGATGGTCACCCCAATAACCAATATAAGACCAAGGGTTATCTGGTTCGATTGTTTCCCAGTCAAATCCATCTTTTGTGACTCTGTATGGATTGTATCCATCAAAGGTTGTTGAGTTTAAAAACTTGTGAATCATACCTTCAATAAATTGAGGATAAGAATAGGCCAAAGCCTCCCAGTTTTGAAAAATATCTCTCCAGTTTCCTTGGTAGTCAAGAATTTTTGATCCATCAATCTCACTTCTTGTATTGATTGAAAACTTATTCCAAGGTCTACTTGGATCTCCATGTCTTCTACTAAATTTTAATGGTAAGTACTCAGAGCATAATCTTTTAAAATCATGATTAGAAATATTCTCAGAAATTGATTTTAAATCATGAAGAGTAAAAATATCTGGAAGATTGTTTAAGGTTTCGTTAAAAGATTGATAAATAAAGGAATTCGCTTTTTTAACATAAGGTAAAAAGTCATTTTTTTCAATTTGATAGTTGTCATCAAATATTCCTCCTCTCATGATATTAAACATAGTATTGGAAAAATGTCTAATCATTCTGAGTTTATCATTGGTTAATTGTAACCCATCTGAATTTCCTACTAATTCTCTTAAGTTTTTTGAACCAAGAACAATGTCTTCTTTAACTTTTGATTCTAAATCGCTGTCGTTAGATATTGATTTTTTTAAACTCACAACGTCAGAAATAGTTTGATTGACATTACAAATTACCATCCATTCTTTTGTACTATTTTGATCTAGATCAATAGATTTATTTATAAAATATGCCCCTTTTTCTGCTTTTATTTTGAATTCATTTTTCAACTTAATTCCTTTTCTGAAATTATTTAGTTGGAGAGATGACAATAGATGTGTTGAATTAGAAAATCCTGTTGACCATACCGTATTAACTTTTAACGCTTCGCTGGGCTCAGCTTTATCAACAATAATAGCACTCAAAGAGAATAGTCCTAATTTACTTTTGTTATCTAATTCGCATTTTTTGTATGCATCTACAAGATTACTTTGTGCATTCTGAAGTCCCTCCCCAACTCCGTAGGGCAAAATGTTTTGAATGCCATCAAGAAGATCAATAGTTATTTGATTGTCACAATTATTTTTTATGAAAGATTTTCTAACAAATCCATATTTATTGCTTGAGTTCCACTGGTAATTGAATTCAATATTTAAATCATGATTTATTTCTTCAAAAATTATTTTGTTTCCTATTGTGTTTTTATAAATATTTCTTGAAATATTATATATTCCAGAGTATTTTTCTGAGAAGGGTTCCCATAAATAATTTTTTCCTGATTTTTTAATAATTAAAATTGTTTTACTTCCAGTAGTTTCACTCGATTCAGTTATCTTATCATCAGTGTAATATGGAAATAAAGCATATTCACTATTTTTTCTTCCTGCAGAGAGACTTCCAGTACTGGAAATAAACATCCAGTGATTTGAATTGCTCACTATGCTCATAAAAAATGGACGCATATTGTCCACATTAGATATTTTATAAAAATTTTCGTTTTCAATTTTGATTTGTTTTCCTTCAACTTTTCTTTCATTATTGAATGATTCTAAGTTTCCAATATGAATCTTTTCTGGCATTTAAATATAATTTAGGTTTTAATAATTGGTTTTAAATGTTGTTTTGTTGTTGTTTAACAAGGTTAAAATCCCTTATTTTTCAAATCAATTAAAATTAATTTTAAATAGTAAATCTTTTTCTGATAAAACCTTTACATAATTATGTAAGATTTGTCTAGTAGGTATAATTAATTTCTTCTCTGTAGAATATGTTTTTTATATAAAATGTAATGTTGTATAAATTATTGATGTCTAAGTATTGTATAGGTATTTTTAACAATTTTAAGTTTTTTTTAATTTTAGTAATAAGTGCTATTTTGTCTTTTTATTAGATAAAAAAGAATTACTTTGTTAATCTTTAATATTTACAAGATTTAGTTTAACGATTTCAAATAAATTACTGTAATTTTTTATAATATCTTTAAAATTAATTGATATCTAGATTTACAATTATAAATTTGCATGTAAATGCATAGATCAAGTTTTGTAAATATTATTGGTAATCCTAATGTTGGAAAATCTTCATTAACCAATGCCTTGATTGGTCAAAAACTTTCAATAATTACATCAAAAGCTCAAACAACTAGGCATAGAATTCTTGCCATTTTAAATCATGAAGATTATCAATTGGTAATTTCTGATACACCTGGTGTCATAAAACCATCTCATAAGTTACACAAATCTATGATGGACTTTGTCTCGTTAACAACTGAAGATGCTGATATTCTTCTATATGTTGTTGAACAAAACGACCACAACCTAAAAGATGAAAAGCTTTTTTCCAAAATCAAAAACATTAAAATTCCAGTTATTTTAGTAATTAATAAAATAGATCTAATTGACCAAGAAAAGTTAAATAATGAATTAAATTTTTGGAATGATAATTTACCTAATGCCGAAATATGGCCAACATCAGTTAAAGAGTCTTTTAATATAGATAAACTTTTATTTAGACTAATTGAACTAAGTCCAGAATCTCCTCCCTTTTTCCCAAAAGATCAGCTAACAGATAAAAGTGAAAGGTTTTTTGTGAATGAAATTATTAGAGAGAAAATATTATTAAATTATAAGAAAGAAGTTCCATATTCAGTAGAAGTTGTGACTGAAGAATTTAAAGAGCAGGAGGAAATAATAAGAATAAGATCTGTTATCAATGTTGAAAGATCAACCCAAAAGGGTATAATAATAGGACATAAGGGTTCTGCAATTAAAAATTTAGGTACCCAATCAAGAATTGACATAGAAAAGTTTTTTGGAAAAAAAGTTTTTATTGATTTACACGTAAAGGTTAATAAAAACTGGAGGTCTGATGACAACAAATTAAAAAACTTTGGATATCAGAATAATTAATTTTTATAAATAAAAGGTTAGTTTTGTTGGCCTTTAAAAAAAATCATGGGATCAATCGTAGCCATAGTTGGACGTCCAAATGTAGGTAAATCTACTTTTTTTAACAGATTAATTCAGAAGAGAGATGCGATTGTAGATTCTCAAAGTGGCGTAACTAGAGATCGACATTATGGATATTCGTTTTGGAACGGTAAAGAATTTACAGTAATTGATACTGGCGGATTTATGTTGGGAGGCGAGGACAATTTTGAAAAAGAAATTAATTCACAAGTTATTATTGCAATTGAAGAAGCTGATATTGTAGTTTTTGTAGTTGATGTAGAAACAGGTATTAATTCAATGGATCTTGAAATTTCAAGACTACTTCACAGATCTGATAAACAAATAATTTTAGCAGTTAATAAAGTAGACAATTCTAAAAGACAGTTAGATTCAACTGAATTCCATTCATTAGGTTTTGAAATGATTTTTAATTTTAGTGCAATAAACGGGTCGGGTACTGGAGAACTCTTAGACTGTCTAGTTACATTAATGCCACCTGAATCTTTAATAGAAAAAGATGATATACCCGGTTTTGCTGTAGTTGGTAGACCAAACGCAGGGAAATCCTCTTTTATCAATGCTCTTCTTGGTCAAGAGAGATATGTTGTTAAAGATTTAGCAGGAACCACACGAGATAGTATAGACACTCATTTTAATCGTTTTGGATTTGATTTTAAACTTATTGATACAGCTGGAATAAGAAAGAAAGCCAAAATTAGTGATGATGTTGAATTTTATTCGGTTGTAAGATCTATCAGAACCATAGAAAATTCTGATGTTTGTTTAATAATTTTTGATGCAACTAGATCTTTTGATTCTCAGGTCAAAAATATTTTTTGGTTGGCCGCAAGGAATAATAAAGGAATTGTTATTCTAGTAAATAAGTGGGATTTAGTTGATAAGCAAACAAATACAATAAAAGCAATTGAACAACAAATTAAAAAAGAAATAGAGCCTTTTTCTGATGTTCCAATTATTTTTATTTCAAGTCTAACGAAACAAAGAATTTTTAAAGCTATTGAAACTGCAATGACAGTTTATAAAAATAGGTCTAAAAAAATTGTGACCAGAAAATTTAATGATTGCATGCTTCCTATAATAGAAAAGAACCCTCCTCCTGCATATAAAGGAAAATATGTGAAAATTAAGTTTTGCACACAACTGCCATCATCTTTTCCTCAATTTGCATTTTTTTGCAATCTTCCCCAATATATTAAAGATCCGTATAAAAGGTTTATAGAAAATAAGATAAGAGAGATTTACGATTTTAGTGGAACACCAATAAGAATATTTTTTAGAAAAAAATAATTAGAGCTCTTTTTTGATGTTGATTAGGTTTGCCTTAATTTTTTCTAACTTTTTTATTATCTCAAAATTTTTGTTTAAGATTTTAAGTTGATCTTTGGCCCCCTCCAAGGTGTAACCTTTTTCTTTAACTAAATGGTGAATGATTTGAAGTTTTTCAATATCAATTGAAGAATATCTTCTAGTTCCCTTGCTATTTTTTTTTGGATTTAGTTCGTCAAACTCTTTTTCCCAATATCGAATCAAAGAAGCATTAACATTAAAAGCCTTTGAAACTTCTCCAATACCATAATAAAGTTTGTCAGGAAGATCTAAATGCATTAGTCTAAAGATTGATTTTCTTCGTTTGCTAATCTTAATAAATCATCAAATTCCTCTGGTGTTAAATTTCCTAAATAGAAATTAATAGGATTAACTCTTTTTTTATCTTTCCAAACTTCATAGTGAAGATGAGGAGCTTGTGATCGTCCAGTACTTCCAACATATCCTATTACATCTCCTTTTTTAACTGTTTGACCTCTTCTAACGTTATAATCATTTAAATGAGCATATAAAGTCACATATCCAAAACCGTGATCAATTCGGATGTGTTTTCCATATCCAGTAGATCTTGAATCAGCCCTAATTATTTTGCCATCGCTGGCAGCATATATTGGTGTACCTTTTGGTGCTGTAAAATCCATACCAAAATGCATTTTACGAGTTTTGTTAAACGGATCTGTTCTATAACCATAACCAGATGCCATTCTAGTCAAATCACTTCTTTTTATAGGCTGAATTGATGGTATAGCAGCTAAAAGCTTTTCTTTTTCACTGGCTAGTCTTTCAATTTCATCTAGAGATTTAGACTGAATAACTATTTGTTTTGTTAAGATTTCTATTTTTTTAGTTGTTTCAATAATAAGTTTTGAATTTTCAAATCCTTCTAAATTTTCATATCTGTTAACACCACCAAATCCAGCTTTTCTTACCTCACTTGGGATTGGATCTGTTTCAAACAAAACTCTATAAATATTGTTGTCTCTTTGTTCAATTTCAGAAAGAACAATATTTAACTGATCAAGTTTTTTATTCATCAAGTCTAGCTGAAATTTATAGTTGGAAATTTCTCTGGATTGAGACAGTTCAGTAGGAGTATTTAAAATGGGAGATTGAAGTAATATCAATAAAACTACAATTCCAAAGAAAGCAGATACAGATAAAAATGCCAATATATTTCTTAACTGAACTCTTTTACTTACTTTAATCTTTCTATAGGAAAGAGTTTTAGAATCGTAATAATACTTGGTCTTAAACATTGATTAAATTATAGTATTTTTACTTATTATTAAACATCGTAAAGATATAAAATAGTTTATTTTAAAATAACACAGTAATTCAAATAATTAATGAACTCTAACAAGGTCAGATCTACTTTTCTAGAATTTTTTCAAAATAAAAATCACAAGATTGTAAAGTCAGCACCAATGGTAATTAAAAATGATCCTACATTAATGTTTACAAATGCTGGAATGAATCAATTTAAAGACAATTTTTTAGGTAATAAAATTGTTTCAGACAAAAGAGTTGCAGATACTCAGAAGTGTCTTAGAGTTTCTGGTAAACATAATGATTTAGAAGAGGTTGGAATTGACACTTACCACCACACAATGTTCGAAATGTTAGGTAATTGGAGTTTTGGTGAGTATTTTAAAAAAGAAGCTATTGAGTGGGCTTGGGAGCTCTTAACAAAAGTTTATAAAATTGATAAAGACTCGCTTTATGTGACTGTTTTTGAGGGTTCAAAAGGTGATAAAACAGAACTTGACCAAGAAGCTTTTGATCTATGGGCTGAAATAGTTGATAAGGATAAAATTATTTTAGGTAATAAAGAAGATAACTTTTGGGAAATGGGTGAGGTAGGTCCATGTGGGCCATGTTCTGAGATTCATGTAGACATAAGATCAGAAATAGAAAAATCTAAAATATCTGGAAAGGAACTCGTAAATAAAGATCATCCTGAAGTTATTGAAATTTGGAATTTAGTTTTTATTCAATACAATAGAAATAGTAGTGGTATTCTGGAAAACTTACCCTCAAAACACATTGATACTGGGATGGGTTTTGAAAGACTTTGCATGGTTTTACAAGGAGTTAAATCTAATTACGATACAGATGTTTTTTCACCATTAATCAATAAACTAGAAATAATTTCTGGATACAAATATGGATCTGATAAAGAAAAAGATATAGCATTTAGAGTTATTGTTGATCATTTAAGAGCTGTTGTATTTTCAATTGTTGATGGCCAACTTCCATCTAATACAGGTGCTGGTTATGTAATTAGGAGAATTCTAAGAAGAGCAGTTAGGTACGGATATACCTTTCTAAATTTAAAAAAACCATTTATTTATAAGCTCACCGATACATTATCCAAACAATATAAGTTAGTATTTCCTGAACTAAATTCTCAGCTAAATATTATTGAAAATGTAATTTCAAATGAAGAAAGTTCATTTTTAAGAACTTTGGAAAAAGGAATTGTTAAGCTTAATCAAATCATATCTAATTCAAAATCAAATGTCATTTCAGGTTATGAAGTTTTTGAACTTTATGATACTTTTGGATTTCCTGTAGATCTGACTGCCCTAATATTAAGAGAAAATAATTTTGATTATGATTCAAAAGAATATAATAGTTTACTAGAAGCTCAAAAAAACAGGTCAAAAGCAGCAGTTTTAAATTCTAACGATGAGTGGATTCCTGTAACTGGTTCTGTAGAATCAGATTTTATAGGTTATGACAAATTATCGTGTGAAACTTATATTTCAAAATATAGAAAGTCTAAAACTAAAAAAGGTGACAATATTTATCAGCTAGTGTTAGAAAAAACACCATTTTATCCAAGGGGAGGAGGTCAAGTTGGAGATAAAGGTTTTTTAATTGAAGATAAAATGGATCCAATTAATATTACAAACACTTTAAAAGAAAATGATACTATAATCCATGAATGCAATAAGTTACCTGTTGATATCAAGTCTAAATTTAAAGTTTCAGTCGATGAAGAAAAAAGATTTAATAGTTCCTGTAATCACACTTCAACTCACCTTTTACATGAGGCTTTAAGATCAATTTTAGGAAAACATGTTCAACAAAAAGGATCTATGGTTTCAGAAAAGTATTTGCGGTTTGATTTTTCTCATTTTGAAAAACTAACTAATGAGCAAATATCAAATATCCAAAATTTTGTTAATAAAAAAATTGACGATCAACTTCCTCTGGAAGAAAATCGAAATGCAAATTATGATGAATGTATTAATAATGGTGTGATTGCTCTTTTTGGAGAAAAATATGGTGATGTAGTTAGATCAATCAAGTTTGGATCTTCAAATGAATTGTGTGGAGGAACTCATGTTTTAAACACTGGACAAATAAAAAACTTTATAATCAAATCTGAATCTGCCATCTCAAGTGGAATTCGAAGAATTGAAGCTATAAGCGGAAATGTTGCACAAGATTATATGGACAATAAATTAAAAACTCTTGAAAAATTGTCCTCAATGCTCAATAATGATAAAGATTTAATATCCGCTCTTGATAAAATTAAAAGTCAAAATATTTTATTGAGTAAAAAATTAGAGAAAGCAAATAAAGATTTGCAAGACTTTTATTTGGATATCATCTCTGAAAATTCAAAAAACAACAATGGTATAAACGTATGTTGTATGGAATTAACATGTAATCCAGAAATGCTCAAAGGTCTTTCATTTAATTATGCTAAAAAACTTAATAAAGTATTTTTAGTTTTAGCCTCAAAAAGTCAAGGTAAGATTTATTTGACATGTTACATTTCTAAAGAAATTTCTAATACGGAAAATCTTAATGCTGATTTAATTGTTAAGAACTTATCAAAGCACATTAATGGCTCAGGTGGAGGTCAATCTTTCTTTGCAAGCGCAAGCGGTAACAATATCAGTGGATTAGGTATTTTATTGGAGGATGCCATTAAAATTGTACAATAAATTTTAATTTATCTCTGACGTTAATTGATTTGGAGGATAAACTTCAAGAATCTTTGTTACAAAATTATTAATTAACTCGTCTCTGTTAGATTTTGTAGAACTTAACGCCCCAACACCTTTACCTTGCCAAACAAGCTGTTTAGCTTTCGAATCAATTATATCAATATAAAGAATACCATCAACAGAAGATGTAGCCATTTGACTGTAGTTTAATCCACCAAAAGGATACCATCCAGCATAAAATGAATTGTAAGATGAGTAATCAATGTAGAAGTTTTTAGTTGACTTAGTTGAAATATTGATTAAAATATCAGGTGTATTGCTTATTACTAATCCCTTTGATTGTAATGAATTTTTTATAGAATTCAATATTCTTTTTTTATCTATATCAGATATTTCTAATTCATCAATTCCAGGCTTATAAAAGGCATAAGTTTTGTAATTATTAAAATCTACTTGTGAATCATAATCCGATGCTACTTTAATTGATTTACAACTGATTAGTAGAATTGATATAAGTGTGATTGAGAATATTTTTTTCATATTGTTTAGTATAGATCAAATATAATGCCTTTCATTACTTAAATTTATAATAAAAAAGTAAATAGTTATTACAGTGTCTTTTTTTAAAGAAATTTTTTCAAAAAATATTAGATTAAATATTCCTCTTTTAGAAAACAAAGGGCACGAAATTTTTATGAAAAGAGAGGATTTGATCCATCCCATTATATCTGGAAATAAATTCAGAAAATTAAAATATAATATTAAAGAAATTAAAAATAAAAAATTAAAACTAGTAACATTTGGAGGAGCTTTTTCTAATCATCTTTTAGCTGTAGCATATATTTCTAAAATTGAAAAAATTAAAGCAATTGGCATAGTAAGAGGTGAAGAATTACATAATTTTAAACTCAATCCAACCTTGAAAAAGTGCATTGATTATGGTATGAAATTGAAATTTGTAAGCAGAGACGAGTATCGACTTAGACATGAAAAAAAATACCTTGAAAAATTGATTTCTAAACATAGTAATGCTTATATAATTCCTGAGGGTGGAACCAATGAATTTGGTGTTAAGGGATGTGAGGAAATACTAAATTCAAACGATATAGACTATTTTGACACTATATGTGTTCCAGTTGGTTCAGGGGGTACTATCTCAGGTATAATAAATTCAAGTTCATCAAAACAAAAGATTTTAGGTTTTTCTTCCCTCAAAAAAAGTAATATAAGAGTTCAAATTAATAAATTTGTCAATAAGAATAATTATAAAATAATTGATGAAAATTATTTTGGAGGCTATGCAAAGTTTAATAGTCAATTAGTAGATTTCATAAATGAATTTTATTACAATCATGAAATCAAACTTGATCCCATATATAATTCTAAAATGATTTTTAGGATTCTGAATGATTTAAGATCAAATAAATGGAATTATGGAAAAAAAATTTTATTAATTAATACTGGAGGCCTACAATCAATTGATGGATTTAATAAAAGATTAAAAGAAAAAAAATGCGCTACTATAGACTTCACATTCTGATAATTTTAATATTTATATCCTCTTGTGGTGTTAAAAAAGTTTCATACAGGGACAAAAGCCCAAAAAAAATTAAAAATAAGTCAGTCAAAGCAGTAAACCGTTTCTTTAACTCCATGACTAATGAGCAAAGAACTCATTGGTATGTTAATACTTATTCAAAGATAGCAATTGACGAAATGAAAAAATTTAATATACCAGCTAGTATTACAATGGCTCAGGGAATTTTAGAGTCTAACTCTGGAAAAGGTTCGTTGGCATTGAAATCAAATAATCATTTTGGAATAAAGTGCCATAAAGGTTGGAAAGGTAAAAGGGTTTATCATGATGACGATGCAAAGGGTGAATGTTTTAGGAAGTATAAAAATCCAGAAAAATCTTACAGAGATCATTCAATTTTTCTTAACACCCGCGACAGATATAACTTTTTATTTAAATACAATAAAAAAAATTATGTAAAATGGGCTAAAGGGTTAAGTAAAGCAGGGTATGCTACTGACCCTAAATACGCTGATAAACTAATTTCAATTATTGAAAGATATGAGTTGTGGAAATTAGATGGCTCTAAAAAACCTCTCAATAAATCTAGGGAAAGAAAAATGTCTAAAAAACAAAAACAGAATGATTTGATCCAAAAAACTAATTTATATGTTGTTAAAAAAGGTGATACATTATATTCTATTTCAAGAAAATATAACATTTCTGTTCAGGAATTAAAAAATTTAAATAATATAAAAGATTCAAATATTAGTGTTGGTCAACCAATTAAAATCATTAATTAGTATGGAATATAAAAGAAGTAGTGAGTTGTTTAAAATTGCGAAAGAATTTATTCCTGGTGGAGTTAACTCACCTGTTAGGGCATTTAAATCTGTGGGAGGCACTCCAATTTTTGCTTCTAAAGCAAAAGGAGCACATGTTTATGATGAGGATGGAAATAGATATATAGATTACATATCTTCATGGGGTCCAATGATACTAGGTCATGCTAATGAAAAAGTTATTAAAGCTATTTCCCTAACTGCTAAAAAAGGTACTTCTTTCGGAATGCCAACGTCTATGGAAACAGATCTTGCAAAATTAGCACTGTCAATGGCTCCAGGAATGGAAAAAATCAGGTTTGTCAATTCTGGCACTGAAGCATGTATGAGTGCAATAAGATTAGCAAGGGGCTACACCAAAAGAGATAAAATAATTAAATTTTCAGGATGTTATCACGGACATTCCGATTCTTTTTTAATTCAAGCTGGTAGTGGTGTGGTTACATTTGGATCTCCAAATAGCCCTGGAGTTACCCAAGGTACAGCTGACGATACTCTTATTGCTCCTTACAATGATTTGAAATTTGTAAAAAATCTAATTAAACATAACAATGACAAAATAGCAGCAATAATTATAGAACCAGTTGCAGGTAATATGGGATGTATAATTCCAAAAGATGGTTTCATTGAGGGGTTAAGAGAGCTTTGTAATAAAAATGATATTCTTTTAATTTTTGATGAAGTTATGACTGGTTTTAGGCTTGCTCAAGGTGGAGCTCAAGAACTGTTAGGAGTTAATGCGGATATTGTTACTTATGGAAAAGTTATTGGAGGCGGTCTTCCCGTGGGAGCTTTTGCATCAACTAATGAAATTATGAATTATTTATCGCCAGATGGGTCTGTTTATCAAGCTGGAACGTTAAGTGGAAATCCTCTTGCAATGTCAGCTGGATTAGCAACTTTAAATGAGCTCAAAAATAATCCTGGTATTTACAAAAGCTTAGAAAACAAAACATCATATTTAGAAGAGGGTATGAAAAGGATTTTAAAAAACAATTCAATTGATTTCAGAATAAATAAATTAGGTTCAATGATTTCTCTTCATTTTACATCAGAAGATGTAATTGATTTTAAATCAGCTCAAAAAGGAAATAATGAAAAGTTTAAAAAATATTTTCACGGTATGCTAAGTGAAGGTGTCTATTTACCACCAAGTGCATTTGAAAGTTATTTTTTAAACGATGCTTTATCCTCTGATGATATAGATTTTACGTTAAATGCTCTAAATAAAGTATTAAAATCTATTTAAATAGGTTTTCCACTTAAAATACTTGATATCTTATTTTTTAACATTTCGACATGCATAGAAGTCATTTTATCTGATTTCTTTTTATGTTTTTTCAAATCTTTTTTTAACTCAATAAGTTGATTAGCAGCTACAGTTCGGATATCTGATTGACTGACCTTTACTGAAGTTACTCGACCCCTTGCCCAAGAAGGTATTGAACCTTGTTCATTACTCATTAAGTAACTTATTCTATCTAAGTAAGCAAGTTGTAGGTTTCTTCTGTATACATCAATAATTTCGTTATTGTAAATCTCTTTGAAAATCCCTTTTCTCAAATCTGTCATCATTTCAATTAAAGAATAAGCATTTCGCCCATTTATAGCCTCATTTTCAATAATCCTAGCCATTTTACCAAAATCCAATAAACTATTTAAAGTTCTAGATTGAGTACTTCTAACTCTGTTGGTTATTCCAGCAAATTCAATTTTATTTAATATTTCCTTATTAATCATCCATGATGGGGTTTCAAAAAGTTGATTATGTAGAAATTTCATGCAATTTTGCTGGTGTGATTTTTCTACGTGAGTATAAACAGCTCCATTTTGATCTGACGTTTTGTAATATTGATAAATTCCACCAATGTTATTTGAAACATGTCCCATATATCTTCCAAATTGACCTAAAACTTGACCATACATATAACCTAGTTCAGAATATGTTTCTCCATCTTCAGTCGTCCAATCGATTAATTTAGGCATAATTCTTTTTAGATTTGCAATTCCATATTCACTTGCTTTAATAGCATCATTACCTAAGTCTTCGGTTTGAGAGCTTGGATCTATTCCAGCACTACCAAATCTATATTTTAAATCATCTGCTTTTTCTGTAATCCAACTTTTAAGTATTATTTTTTCTTCTTTCTCGGTAACGTCGAAAATTGGTTTATATCCCCATTTTATTGCATAGATATCATATACTCCAACATTTGGGGTATTCCAATCGGAAGGCATTAATGCAACACCCTCATCTTCAGGTTGAGCTACATAGTTAAATCTAGCATAGTCCATAATTGATGGAGCTGTTCCATACTTTTTGGTGAAAGTTGCTGATCTTAATGAATCAACGGGATATGCACTACTGCTACCCATGTTGTGAGGAAGTCCAATTGTGTGACCAAACTCATGAGATGAAACAAATCTTATTAATTCACCCATAACTTCATTTTTAAACTCAACTCCTCTTGCTTCTGGATTTACAGCTGCAGTTTGAACAAAAAACCAATTTCGCAACAACTTCATAACATTGTGATACCAATTTATATCTGATTCAAAAATTTCACCTGATCTTGGATCTGAAGTTCTTGGACCATTAGCATTTAGGGTTGGGGAAGCTAAGTATCTAACTGTTGAATATCTAACATCTTCAGGGCTCCAATCAGGATCTTCATCCTTTGTTGGTGGATACTTGACTATTACAGCATTTTTAAACCCAGCAGCTTCAAATGCAACGTTCCAATCTTCAATACCCGCTTTCAAATATTTTCTCCATTTTTTTGGAGTTGCTGGATCAAGGTAATAAACAATAGGTTTTTTTGGTTCGACTAATTCACCATTTTTAAACTTTTCAATATCTTCATCTTTAATCTCTAATCTCCATCTTTGCAAATACCTTAATGTTTCAGCTTCTTGGTTATCAATCCCATAATCTGTTTGACTGTTTGTAATCCATCCTACTCTTTGGTCAAAATATCTTCTCTTCATTGGAACTTTAGGTAATAGAACCATTGAATTATTAATTTCCATGGATACAGTTCCACTTTCAGTTTGAGAAGATTTATATGTTTTAACATGTCTGGCTTCAATATTTTTTGGAAATGACTTTATTGACTCTATGAAAGAAAGCTTTGTATCTAAGCTTGATATTTTTCTAGATTTTCTACTTCTTTGAGGATAGCCCAACGTTTTTACGTCACTATTAAATAGACTCGTAACATTAATCAAGCTTGATTTTAAAGAGTCGTTTCTAGCCTCAATTTTGAATTTGAAAATTATAGGTTCAAAATTGGAATTAATCACAGCCTGATTTATTGGAAGTGAATCATTTGCAAAATTTACATAAGAGCTTTCTCTCAATAAAATATTTTTTTCTTTTTTATCCCACCTTAAAACTTGTTCATTCAATTTATGTTGTGTTAGTGGAATTGATACAGACATTTTTGAAACTCTTGTTACCATCAGCATGTCTCTGCCAATTAAAGAATCTGGAATTTCATAGTAGTATTTATCATCCACTTTGTAAACATTAAATAAGCCAGAATCAGCTACTGCATCTTTGGTTATAATATCTTTAAAAGATTTTTCTTTTTTTTGTTTTTTTTCTTTCTCAGTTGAATCTTTTTTCTGAGCATTTATACTTAAAGAAAATATAAGAGTAAATAAAACTGGTAGGTAAAATAATTTTTTCATTTTCTATATTAATTAGATTTCGAATATATTAAAATATATATTATATTTTTAAGATATTATTAAAAATAATATACAATTATTAAATAATTAATAAAAAAACATTCCAACAGGTACGTTTATTTATATTTTATTCAACAACTTCAATAATTAATTTGTCATTTATTTTTTTAACAGAAGCGAGTTTGTTTTTTGTTAGGCTCTTGATTGTTTTATCCCATTTTTTATTTGAGAGCCCTGACTCTTCTTTTGCAATTGATAATTCTACAGGGGAATTATTTTTTATGAAATTCATAAGAGATTTTTCTTCTTCATTTAGTTCAATTCCCTTTCGTTCAGGTTTCATTTGAGGGAAAAATAGTACTTCCTGAATTGAGACGTTATTTGTGAAAAGCATTACTAATCTATCAATTCCTATTCCTATTCCAGATGTTGGTGGCATTCCATATTCAAGAGCTCTGATGAAATCATTATCAATGAACATTGCTTCATCATCTCCTTTTTCAGAAAGTTTTAATTGGTCTTCAAACCTTTCTAATTGATCAATTGGATCATTTAATTCAGAATATGCATTTGCAAGTTCTTTACCGTTAACAAGCAATTCAAATCTTTCTGTAAGATCAGAATTATTTCTATGCTCTTTTGTTAAAGGACTCATTTCTTTTGGGTAATCAGTTATAAATGTTGGTTGTATATAGTTATGTTCACACTTTTCACCAAAAATTTCATCAATTAATTTTCCTTTACCCATTGTTTCATCAACTTCAATTCCCAAATTTTTTGCTGTTTCAAAAAGTTCTTTTTCACTCATCTTAGAAACATCAATACCTGTATGTTCTTTGATTGAATCTAAAATGCTAATACGTTTAAATGGAGCTTTAAAATTTATTTCTTTTTCATTTAATTTTACTTTTGAAGAACCATTCAACTCTAAGGCAACTTTTTCAAGTAAAGATTCTGTCATTTCCATCATCCAATAATAATCTTTGTATGCAACATACAACTCAACCATAGTAAATTCTGGATTATGAGTTCTATCCATTCCTTCATTTCTAAAAGCTTTTGCAAATTCGTATACTCCATCAAAACCTCCAACAATTAATCTTTTAAGATATAATTCATTGGCAATCCTTAAATATAGTGGGATGTTTAAAGCATTGTGGTGAGTAATAAATGGTCTTGCAGATGCACCTCCCGGTATTGATTGGAGTATAGGTGTTTCAACTTCTAAATAACCATTATTGTTGAAGAAATTTCTTATTGTATTAATTATTTTTGTTCTTTTAATGAAAGTCTCTTTAACATTAGGATTTACAATTAAGTCAACATAACGTTGTCTATAACGAAGTTCTGGATCTGAAAATTCATCATAAGTTTTACCTTCAGAATCAGTTTTTGGTAAAGGGATGGGTTTAATTGATTTACTTAATAGGGTAAATTTTTTAACTAATACAGTTTTTTGACCAACTTGTGTTGTAAATAATATCCCCTCAATTCCAATTATGTCACCAATGTCTAAAAGCTTTTTATAAACTTCATTATATAATGTTTTATCCTCATCAGGACATATTTCATCTCTGTTAAAATATACTTGGATTTTTCCTTTACTATCTTGTATTTCAGCAAAACTAGCCTTTCCTTGGATTCTTCTAGACATTATCCTTCCAGCAATAACAACTTTTTTATTTTCTTTAAAATTTGAATTAATCTCCTTTGAGTTACTATTTAGCGGAAATAAATTAGCAGGAAAAGGATTGATTCCTAGAGATTTTAATTTATTTAATTTTTCTCTTCGAATTTGCTCTTGTTCAGACAGCATATAATGTATTTTTTTTCAAATATAATCAATCAATTTCAAAGCTAACTCTGATATTGTATCATCATTTTATTAATATATTTACTAATAATATTTAAAATATTTTTTTTGAGTTTTTGGCGAGTAATTCTTTCAATAATTTTTCCTCCTCTTTCAGTTTGGGATAAAGGATGTGGTTCTGTTTTAATTGTATTTATTTTGACATTATGTGGTTGGGTTCCTGGTGTAATAGCAGCTTTAGTAATCTTAAACAATTCTAACAAATAACTTAATGAATAAAAATGTATTTGTTCACAATCTAGGCTTGTTAGATTATCAAAAAGCAGTTGAATACCAAACTAATTTATTTAATAATATAATTGATCAAAAATTAAAAAATAGAAAGTCAAATATTAAAAGTCAAACTGAGAACCATTTGATTTTTGTTGAACATCCAAATGTTTACACTTTAGGTAAAAGTGGAGATCTTAATAATCTTCTTTTAAGTAAAGAAGACTTAAAAAGAAAAGAAATTCAATTTTTTAACACAAACCGAGGAGGAGATATAACTTGTCATGGACCTGGACAAATTGTTTGTTATCCAATATTTGATTTAGATAATTTTTTTACTGATATACATAAGTATTTAAGATTTTTAGAGGAGGTGGTTATATTGACTTTAAACGAATATGGAATCAATTCACAGAGAAGTTCTAATGAAACTGGAGTTTGGATAGACCCTAGACTTGAATCCGCTAGAAAAATATGTGCTATGGGAGTAAAAGCAAGTCGTTGGGTTACAATGCATGGATTTGCATTAAATGTAAACAATGACTTAAGTTATTTTGAAAACATTATTCCCTGTGGAATCTCTAATAAATCTGTTACTTCAATATGTAATGAATTAGGTAACGAAGTAAACAAATCAGAGATAATTAAAAAGTTAATTAAAAATTTTGAAGAAATTTTTTCAGCAACCTTAGTTAAAACTATAAATTAAAACTTCATTTTTTTCTCCTAAAACTGAAATGAATTTCTCGGATTTTTTGTTTTCAAATAAATCAATTACGCTGGAACCAAAAACAGGAAACTTTTCAACTAAATTTCCATTAGCATCAAAAATATAAAGTTTATTTTCTTGCTTATCTGTGATTGAAATATAATCCAATGTTTTTGTTTTAAAAATTTTGGGTTTAGTATAGTCTCCGAAACTAAGTTCAGTATTTTTACCGTTTATTGTCAAAATATTTTCACTCAAATAAACCAAATTATTATTATTAGCAAATAAAGAGTATTTACTTTCTAAAGGAAGAGGATCTTTTTTAATTTTTCCTAATTTATCAATTCTTATTAAATTGTTTTCTGAGTCAATGGTGGTAAACATATTTTTATTAAAAAAAATATCGTTGTTAATGTTTTTGAGTGTATTTTTTATTCTAATATTACCTCTTCTATCGGTAATTTTTAGTTCACCTTCAATATTAAATACAAGATAATCTTTGTCACCTGACCTAAAATGTTTGGGTTTATAGTTTAACTTTCCTTTTAAATTTTTAGTTGAAAATCCATTAACAGTATTCATTTTTGAATTTAATACTCTTATTTTATCGTTGTAGAGAAAAAATCGATAATTTTTGATCTTATCATAATCAAAAACAGAAACTCCTAATTTGTTTTTATAATTGATTTTTTTTACCAAATTTCCATTTTTATCAATTATTTGAAAATCATTACTTGTGTTAAAAGCATATTGTAACCTTCCATTTTTATATAAATCAACTTGGTTGATGTCTCCAACTATTTTTGAATTCAAATCTTTTTTCCAAATTAATTCACCATCCAAAGAGACTAGAAAAAGTTGATTTAAATCATTCTGAAAAATAATTTCTCTCTCTTTAGTTATGTAATTAGTGACAATTTTTGGTGCAGTAGTTATTCTGTTATCAGTTTTAAAAACACTGTTTAATTTTATATTGTTGTCCTCACTTTGCTTTACAGTTTTAAGAACAGCATGAGTATTATATATTAAGTTTTCATCTAATGTTATTAGATTTACTGAAAATGGAAAATCTTCATCAGATATTTTAAATTCCTTTAATAAACTACTTTTTTTGTTTTTGAAATTGGATATTTTAAAATAATTATTTTTTGAAGGTATCTTTTCAATAAATTGTTCGAAAGCATTATTAGTTTCGAGTGTGTTAGAACTAGAAAAATTAACTATAATTTTTTCAAGACTCTCTTTTGATTCAGAAATTATCAGATTTAGTCCAATGATTGTTAAGAATCTTTGTTTTTTATTGAATTCAATAAAGTTTAAATTATTAAAATTAATTAGATCGTTTTCTATTGAATAAATCGTGAATCCACGATACTCATATGATTTTGAACTTTTTTTATTTACTGTATTTTCTAATAATTCTTTTTTGTCAAAATTAATTAAAGCAATAGAGTCTTTAGCAGTTCTTAAAAATCCAAATTCATTGATATTAAACAAAATTGAATCTTTTTTTAAGGAGTTAATTTGGTTTATTGTTTCAAACTTTTCTACATTTTCTAAATATTTATAAAAATCAAAACTAAAACGTTCAAAATCAATGAAATTCTCAGGAACAATATTTATTAAACTACTCTTACTTGAACTTATATCTTTTAAATATGATATTTTTTTTGGTATTGAATCATTTTGGAAACCAAGACCATTTAATGTTAATCCACTATTATTAAACTCAACATCAAATTGAAACCAAGAAGATAATTTAGAAATATTAAAAAAATCTATTAATTCTTGAGTTTTTGTGTACTGTTGTAATTTTTCGGAAACAAATATGACAATTTTTGAATCTGAGATTTTATACAAATCGATTAATTCTTCATCAGACTTTTTTGAAATTAAATTAGAATTTCTAATAGAATTTTCAACTAGCAACTTACTTTTAGATTCAATGAATACGTCATTTTTGAAAGTTGAATAATAGAAATTATTATCTGATCCAATTTTTTTGATTACATGTTTATCATAAAATATAGTATCCAATATATTTTTTCTAAAATTGAGTATTGGATTAGACTTAGAAAATACGATTGGAATAATTTTATCTTTTCCAATTTTGTGATAACTAATAAGAACCTCCGAATCTTTATGATTATATAAAATAGAATCAATACTGGTATCTAAAACCTCATTTAATCTTACGTTAAAGTCAATAGAGTTCTTTTCTTGAAAACTAGTATTTTTAACAATTAGTAATGGATCTGTAGGTACTAAATCAATAAGTTGTTTGGATTTTTTGTTTTGCTGACAACCTAAAAGAAATAATAACAATAAAATCGATATTTTTTTCATAGTAGATTGTGTGGTAAAAGTAATGAACTATTCATTTAATTTAAAACAACTTAAAACTTTTTCTATGGTGTTTTGTAATACCATATTTTAAAATAGCATTCTTATGTTCTTTAGTAGGGTATCCATTATTTTTTTTCCAATTATAATGTGAATTTTTAATCGATAGAAAGGTCATTAAATCATCTCTTGAAGTTTTAGCTAAAATTGAAGCAGCAGCGATATTCATATATTTTAAATCACCTTTAACAATACATTTGTACGGAATTTTATTCTTTGTATAAAATTTATTGCCATCAACAATTATAAATTCAGGTTTCTTTCTCAAACTCGCGATAGCCTTATTCATTGCTAATATGGAAGCATTTAAAATATTTATTTTATCAATAGTTTTTACATCAACATGTGTAACTGAATAATCAATTGCTTCTTCAATTATGATCTTACGTAAAAACTCTCTCTTTTTTTTTGAAAGTTTTTTAGAATCTGTTAATTCTTTATTTTTAAAATCTTTTGGAAGAATTACTGCGGCTGCAGTCACCGGCCCTGCCAAACAACCCCGACCTACTTCATCTGTTCCACACTCAATAAGATTAGAATACGAATTAATTAACATACTAATTAAAATTAAAAATTTTAAAATAATAAAATGAAATGAATAACTTTGATATAAACATAATTTATGAGGCCTTTCTTGTTGTTTTTTTCTTTTCTACTTTTTTTTAGTGGACTGAAAGGTCAGGATATTGAAAATTTAGAAACTTTAAGAAAATCTTCTGAAAGTGATACTAAATTGGAAAAAATTGCTCCTGTTGATTTGTATTTAATTTTCAATAATAAAGGAGACACAATACACGTAGATACTACACTTACTATAAAAAAACATTATAAGTTTAATTACCTGAGAAAAGATAATTTTGAGAAACTTAAATTTTCAAATTTTGGTCAAACATATAATTCTTTAACTTACAATTACTTAAAATCATCATTACCAGCCCAAAGTTTTTCATCTAAACAACATGCATATATAAGTTCTGATGATGTTAATTATTACAATGTACCAACTCCATTAACAGAATTATTATTTAAAACTGTCATGAAGCAAGGGCAATTCACAAATGCTATGTTTTCAACTAATATGTCTGAAAACTTTAATTTTTCAATTGGTTTTAATGGGATGAGATCACTTGGAAATTACCAAAATATTTTATCTGGACTTAAGATGTTCACATTCACATCAAATTTCGTTTCAAACAACAATAAATACGAGTTTAAACTTCACTATGTAAGTCAAAATTTTGAAAATCAAGAAAATGGAGGATTAACTGCTTCTTCAATTTCAAATTTTGAATCTGAAGATAATTTATTTTCAGAAAGATCAAAGCTTTCTGTGAAATTTGAAAATGCTCAATCTCATTATTTGAGCAAAAGATTTTTTATAGATCATAAGTTTAATCTTTTTAAATCAAAAAAGAATAATTCTCTTTATTTAGGTCATGTTTTTGAGTATGATACCACTTACAGTTCTTTTGATCAATCCAATCCATCTTTATATTATGGAACAGCAATTGAACTTATAAAGGATAAAACACAAATAAAAACATTATCAAATAAATTTTATACCAATCTCGATTCAAATTTTTTTGGAAACATAAAATTGTCGTTTCAAAATTATAACTACGATTACCTTACCAATTCTCTAAGTAATTTGTCAGATGGATTTAAAGAAAATGAAAATTTAATATCGTTTGATTGGAATAGAAGTTTTTTTAATCATTTAATCACGGGAAAGATTTCCAAAAGTTTATTCGGCTCAAGACTTGGGGACTTAGTAGACCTTAAAATAGAAAGCCCTAACTCGAATTATTCTATTGGATTGACCTCTATTAACAAACATCCAGGATTTTATTATGAATTATTTGATAGCAATTATGATGAGGTGGGATGGAATTCAAAAGTAAATCAAATCAAAATTAATGACTTAAGTTTCAAATTAAATTTGACTAAGATTGGAAGTTTTGAAATTAATTATACTATTATTGACAACTTTACATATTTTAAATTAGTAGAAGAGGAGCCTATAAGTGATGATGGTGATTTAAAATTAATTCCAAAGACAGATCAAAGTATCAGTTCTATAAATTATTTTAAATTAAAATGGCAAAAAGAATTTAAGTTTGGGAAATTTGCCTTAGACAACTCTATAGTTTTACAGAAAGTTGATCAGGATGAAAGTGTTTTAAATATTCCAGATTTTCTAACAAGAAATACTTTTTATTATTCGGATGATATTTTTGACAGAAATTTATTTATTCAAACAGGTTTTTCCATAAAATATTTTTCAGATTTTTATGCTAATGAATATAATCCACTGATCAGTTCCTTTCATATACAACAGAGTAAAAGAATTGGAAATTTTCCTTTAATTGATTTTTTCATAAACGCTAAAATTCAAAGAACTAGATTATACTTGAAGGCTGAACATTTAAATTCTTCAATTACTGGCAACGATTTTTACTCATCACCCTCATATCCCTACAGGGACTTTATAATTCGATTTGGTCTTGTTTGGAACTTTTTTAATTAGTGACTTTATCTAGCTAATGGCAAATCACCCTTTTCTTTCGTTTCAAGTTTTGATGATCCCATTAGAAATTTGTCAACTTCGTAAGCAGCTTCTCTTCCTTCAGAAATTGCCCAAACTATAAGGGATTGACCTCTTCTCATGTCACCTGCAGAGAAAATTTTAGGGACACTGGTTTGGTAATTGTTAGTTATGATTTGATTGTTGTCATCAGTTTTTAAAGCTAATCTATCAATTAAATCAGGCTCGTGACCAGTAAATCCTAGAGCTAAAAGTGCTAAATCACAAGGCCACAATTTTTCTGATCCATCAATTTCTTTAAGTTGAGGTCTTTGACCTTCTTTCTTAATCCATTCAACTTCCACAGTTTTTAAACTTTTAACATTTCCCATTTTATCTCCAACAAATTCTTTTGTAAGAATACTCCATTCTCTATGAATACCTTCTTCATGAGATGAGGTAGTTTTAAGTTTAAAGGGCCAGTATGGCCATGGATTTTCTTCTGACCTTTCTTTGCTTGGCTTTGGCATAATTTCAAAATTTGTGACAGACTTTGCTTCTTGTCTATTTGAAGTGCCTATGCAATCTGAGCCAGTATCGCCTCCACCAATAACAATTACATGTTTATTTTTAGCATTTAAATCCTCACTTGTTTTTTTTATTCCATCTACAACCTCATTTTGAAGTTTTAAAAAATCCATAGCTTGTTTAACACCATTAAGATTCGAACCTTGAATAGGAAGATTTCTTTTAATGGTGGCTCCTCCACATAAAACAACAGAATCATATTGTTTTAATTCTTCAGATGATAGGTCTTTTCCAACCTCAGTTTCAGTATAGAATTTTATTCCTTCTTCTTCCAAAATTGATAATCTTCTATCTATGATATGTTTTTCCATTTTAAAGTCAGGAATACCATATCTAAGAAGACCACCAATTTTTGAATCTCTTTCAAAGACATGTACTTCATGTCCGACTTTATTTAATTGTTGAGCTGCTGCTAAACCAGCTGGTCCAGATCCTACGACAGCTATTTTTTTTCCTGTTCTAATTTTGGGCGGATTTGGTTTAATCCATCCTTCTTTAAATCCCCTTTCTACAATGTATTTTTCAATCATTTCAATAGAGACGGGAGGATTTATTAACCCTAAAACACAGGCAGCTTCACAAGGAGCAGGGCATAATCTCCCAGTAAATTCTGGAAAGTTGTTTGTTGAATGCAATAAGTATAGTGCTTTCTCCCATTCATTATTATAAACTGCATCATTAAAGTCTGGAATTAAGTTTCCTAATGGACATCCACTATGACAAAAAGGAACACCACAATCCATACACCTTCCGCCTTGTTCTTTTAATTTTTCATCAGAGGGTTTTAAGGTAAACTCTTTATAATTTTTAACCCGCTTTTTGACAGGAACTAATCCTTCATCGGTTCTTTCATATTCTATAAATCCTTTTAATTTACCCATTAGAATTAATTTATAATTTCTGTAATTTTTTCTTTTGCCATTTTTTCTAAAGCAATTTTATACTCGGTAGGCATTATTTTAACAAAATTTAGAGATTCTTTTTTCCAATTATTTAAAATGCTTTCAGCAATTTTACTTGATGTATAAGTGAAATGATTTTCAATATAATTTTTAACAATATCTAAATCTTGAGCAGATGGAATCTCAAATTCGATCATTTCAGTATTAAAATTCCTTTTATCAAATTTTTGTGTTTTGTAAATGTAAGCAGTACCCCCACTCATTCCTGCAGCAAAATTTCTCCCAATCTCACCAAGAATTATTGCAGATCCACCTGTCATGTATTCACAACCATGATCTCCAACTCCTTCAACTACTGCAATTGCTCCTGAGTTTCTAACACAAAACCTCTCACCAGCTATTCCGTTAATATATGCTTCTCCAGCTGTTGCTCCATACAAAGCGACGTTACCTGTAATAATATTTTCATTAGATTTAAAATCAGCCTCTTTCGGAACTTTTACTATAATTTTGGCACCAGATAATCCTTTACCAAAATAATCGTTTGTGTTTCCATTAACAATTAGGGAAAGACCTTTTGTTGCAAAAGCTCCAAAACTTTGACCAGCAGCACCATTGAAATTTAATTCAAGTGTATCATTAGGAAGTCCTTTTGATCCGTATAATTTTGAAATTTCATTACTTAAAATAGTTCCAACAGTTCTGTCTGTATTTTTAATATCATATTCTAAGCTCATTTTTACTTTCTTTTCTACAGCAAGTTTAGCCTCTTTTAATATTCTAAAATCAATTACATTATCTAAATTATGATCCTGCGATGTAGTATTTTTTAACGGAGTGCTTTCAGAAACTTGAGGTTTGTAAAGAATTTTAGATAAATTAATTCCTTTTGTTTTGTAATTTTTTATTGCATCTTCCATATTAATTTTTTGGCTTTGTCCAACCATCTCGTCAATCGTTCTGAAACCTAATTGAGCCATTATTTCCCTTAATTCTTCGGCAACGAAATACATGAAATTAATTACGTGTTCAGGCTTACCTTTAAAGTTTTTTCTTAAAACAGGATCTTGTGTAGCAATTCCTACTGGGCATGTATTTAAATGACAGGCTCTCATCATTATACAACCAGATGCAACTAATGGTGCTGTTGAAAAACCAAATTCTTCTGCTCCAAGCAAGCATGCAATTGCAACATCTCTTCCTGTCTTTAATTGACCATCACACTCTATAACAACTCTACCTCTTAAGTCATTCATAACTAATGTCTGTTGAGCTTCAGCTATTCCCAATTCCCATGGAAGTCCAGCATGTTTTAAAGATGTTAGTGGTGAAGCTCCGGTTCCTCCATCAAATCCTGAAATTAATATAACATCAGCTTTAGCTTTTGCAACTCCTGCAGCGATCGTACCAACCCCAACTTCAGAAACAAGTTTTACATTAATACGAGCTTCTCTGTTAGCATTTTTTAAATCATAAATTAACTGAGATAAATCTTCAATTGAATAAATATCATGGTGTGGAGGAGGAGATATTAATCCAACATATGGAGTTGAATTTCTAACTTCTGCAATCATGGGGTTTACTTTAGGACCAGGAAGTTGTCCTCCTTCACCAGGTTTAGCACCTTGTGCCATCTTAATTTGAATTTCTTTTGCACTACTTAAGTAATGTGAACTAACCCCAAATCTTCCTGATGCTACTTGTTTGATAGCACTGTTTTTCCACTCTCCATTTTTATCTTTAATGAATCTATTAGCATCCTCTCCACCTTCACCGGAGTTACTCTTCCCTCCAATTCTGTTCATAGCTATTGCTAGATTTTCGTGTGCCTCTTTACTAATTGATCCATAGGACATGGCCCCAGTCTTAAATCTTTTTACAATTTCAGTCCAAGGTTCTACTTCTTCAATTGGAATTGGATCAAAATCAACTAGTTTAAACATTCCCCTTATAGTCATTAATTGTTTAGTCTGTTTATTAATCAAATCAGAATAAACTTTATAGGTTTCATATTTATCTTCTTTTACTGCTTGTTGTAGTTTTGAAATTGTTGATGGGTTTAAAAGATGAGCTTCTCCATTTCTTCTCCAACGGTAATTTCCACCAATTTCTAAACTGGCAAATTTATTTTCGTTTTTAAATGCTGATGAATGTCTTTTTGAAAGTTCCTTTTCAAGGCTATACAAACCGATTCCTTCAATTCTTGTTGGGGTATTTGAAAAATATTTTTCGGTAAAACTTTCTCTTAAACCTAAAGCTTCAAAAATTTGAGCTCCTCTGTAAGAATGAAGAGTTGATATACCTATTTTATTCATTACTTTAAGAATTCCTTTATCAATTCCTTTATTGAAATTGTATATTGATTTTTCTAAAGTTTGCTTACCAAATGTTCCAATGGAATGATGGTATTCAATAACTTCATTAACTAAATAAGGATTAATTGCGCTAGCTCCATATCCAAATAACATTGAAAAGTGGTGAGGTTCTCTTGGTTCAGATGACTCAATAATAATTCCAAACTTGGATCTTTTTTTTGCTTTCATCAGTACATGATGAACATTAGAGCAGGCCAATAAGATTGGAATAGCTCCTTTTTCTTTTGACACACCTCTATCACTAATTATAATTATATTATAACCAGAGTCAACATAAGAACTGACATCTTTGATCATTTGATCAAGTGCCTCTTCAATTCCGTTGTGACCTTTAATAATATCATAGAGAGCACTCACAGAAGCAGCTTTAAAATTTTTATTTTTTATGAATTTAATTTTATCTAAGTCTTCATTTGAAATTATAGGATTTTTAATTCTTAATTTTTTACAGTGATCAGGAACTACATCAAAAATATTATAATCACTTCCAATACCAAGACTTGTATCAGTAACAATTTCTTCTCTTATACCATCAAGTGGTGGATTGGTAACTTGAGCAAATAACTGTTTAAAATAATTGAACAAAAGTTGAGGTTTAGTTGACAATACAGCAAGGGGGGTATCTGTTCCCATAGAACCAATTGCTTCTTTTCCCGATTTACACATGGGAAGAATAATAGTTTTTAGATCTTCCTGTGTGTAACCAAAAATTCTTAATCTAGTTTCAAAATCAATTTTTTCTTTTGGAGTTTTATTTCCTGTGTAAGGAACATCTTTTAAATTCAAAACATTGTCATTTATCCATTTTCTATATGGATATTTAGTTACAATTTCGTTCTTAATTTCTTCATCTTCAATTATTCTGCCTTCGTTCATGTCTACCAAAAACATTTTACCAGGCTCAAGTCTACCATGAGATTGAACGTTAGAAGGTTCAATATCAACTACACCAGTTTCTGAAGACATTACAACATATCCATCTTTTGTCACGGTATATCTAGATGGTCTTAGTCCGTTTCTATCTAGTAATGCTCCAATATATTTTCCATCTGTAAATGGAATTGATGCAGGACCATCCCATGGTTCCATAATACTAGAGTTGTATTCATAAAATGCCTTTTTTTCATCAGACATTGATTTGTGTTTCTCCCATGCTTCAGGAACCATCATCATCATAACTTCGGGAAGAGATCTCCCGGTTGTTAACAATAATTCAACAACCATATCCATTTGAGCAGAATCAGATTTACCTTTTAAGATTGTTGGGAAAATTTTTTCAATTTCATCTCCAATAAATTCACTTTTCATTAACTCTTCCCTAGCATTCATTCTTGTTACATTCCCCTTGATTGTATTGATCTCACCATTGTGACACATATATCTAAATGGTTGAGCTAAATCCCACGTGGGAAAAGTATTAGTAGAAAACCTTTGATGCACCAAAGCCAGTCGAGTCACAAGTTCTGGATCTTTTAGGTCAAGGTAAAAACGATCTATATCTTCAGGTATAAGTAGACCTTTATATATCAACGTTCTGTTGTGAAGACTAGAAAAGTAAAAATAATTTTTTTGATGTAAAGCACTATTATAAATTTCGTTCTCAGCTATTTTTCTTGCAATAAATAGCTTGGTATTAAATTCAGTATCAGTAAGTGTTTTATCATTTTTCCCAATAAAAACTTGTTTTATTACAGGTTGTGTTTTGGCAGCAATTGAACCTACAACTTTGGAATTAACTGGTACTTTTCGCCAACCAATAATATTTAAACCTTGTTTTTTTATTTCCTTTTCAAAAATGTCAATACAGTATTTTAATTGGTTAATTTTTTGTGGTAGAAAAACCATTCCAACGGCATATTCATATGCACTTGGAAGTTGAAAGTCACATTGTTTTACAAAAAAATCGTGTGGAATTTCAATTAATATACCAGCACCATCTCCAGTTTTACCATCAGAGCTAACAGCACCCCTATGTTCTAAACATGTTAAAATATTTAAGGCCTTGGGAATAATATTGTTAGTTTTTTCACCTTTAAGGCTACAGATAAAACCTGCACCACAGTTGTCATGTTCAAAATCTGGAGAATAAAGTCCTTGTTTTTTAGGTAGCATAAAATGTCAATTGGAACTCGCAAATATAATACATATATGCTGTGTTTAAGAATATAGGAATGTTAAAACTTCTAATAATATAAACTTGATAATTAAATTGAATTATATTGATAATTTGTTACAAAAAGGCATTATTATTGATAATATGACAATTTTAAAATAACTACATAATTTTTTTTAAATTTGAATCCTTAAAATAAATCAATCAATGGAAATATTAATAATATCTGTATTTGTATTAGGTTACGTTTTAATAACACTTGAACATACAATAAAAATTGACAAACTAATCCCTGCTCTTGGTATGATGGGTATTTTATGGGCAATCATTGCACTAAATCACCTTGACGTATACGATATAAATCTTGAGCTTTTAAAATTAGAACCTACTCACATTGAGGAAGTACTTCTACACCATCTTGGTAAAACTGCAGAAATTTTAATTTTCCTTTTGGGAGCAATGACAATTGTTGAAATTATAGATTATTTTGATGGATTTAAAGGCATTAAACAAGTTATTAAGACACGAAGTAAGGTTAAAGTCCTTTGGATTTTTGGCTTTCTTGCATTTGTTTTATCTGCAATAATAGATAACCTAACAGCCACTATAGTTCTAATAACATTACTTCAAAAGTTAGTTAAAGACAGGTCACTCAAGTTATGGTACGCTGGTCTTATTATAATAGCAGCAAATGCTGGTGGAGCTTGGTCTCCAATTGGAGATATTACCACAACCATGCTTTGGATTGGTAACAAAGTAAGTGAAATTAACTTAGTTAAATATTTAATCATTCCATCACTTGTGTGCATGATTGTTCCATTTTTGGTAGCCTCCAGGTTTAGCATATTTAAAGGTGACTTAGAGGTTATGGAAATAAATGAGGCGAGTAATCCATATGGAAATAGAATGTTATTCTTAGGTTTAGGATCAATTTTATTTGTTCCATTTTTTAAAGTTGTTACTCATCTTCCACCATATGTTGGAATGATGTTATCTTTAGCTTTTGTTTCTACAATTGCTGAAATATTATCAAACAAAAAAACAAATGTTTCTAGCGTAGATGCAGAAAATGAGACTTTATCTCATCATAGTCCAGTTCATCATTCTCTTTCCAAAATTGAGATGCCAAGTATATTATTCTTTTTAGGGATTTTACTTGCAGTTGGAGCGTTAGAGTCATTGGGTATTTTATTTAATTTCGCTGGTTACTTAACAGAAATTTTTCCAAATACTGATGTTTTGATGATTCTATTTGGGTTTCTTTCAGCTATAATTGATAATGTTCCTTTAGTTGCTGCTTCTATGGGTATGTTTCCCAATCTTATAGATGACCCATTATGGCATGCTTTAGCTTTTTCTGCAGGAACCGGTGGTAGTATGCTTATAATTGGTTCAGCTGCAGGTGTTGTTGCAATGGGTATGGAAAAGATTGATTTCTTTTGGTACTTAAAAAAAGTTGCTATTCTTGCCCTAATTGGTTTTTTGTCTGGCTATGGAACATTTATTTTACTAAGAGATTTTGTTATATAAAGTATGAATTACCTTGAGACAGTTAATTGGCTTTTTGACCAACTTCCTGTCTACCAAATTGATGGAGTTTTTAAATACAAGGTAGATTTAGAAAAAATAACAAAAGTTTGTAATCATCTAAACAATCCTCAAAACTCCTACAGAACTGTTCATGTAGCCGGAACTAATGGTAAGGGTTCATCATCACACATGATTGCCTCAGTCTTACAAGAAACCGGTCTGAAGGTTGGTTTGTATACCTCTCCACATTTAATTGATTTTAGAGAAAGAATAAAGACTAATGGTTTTCCTGTTGATAAAAAATTTGTTATTGATTTTGTGGATCAACACAAAAGTTTTTTTTTGAAAAGTAAGTTGTCTTTTTTTGAAATGACAGTAGCGATGGCTTTTGAATTTTTTTCAAAATCAAAAGTAGATATTGCTGTAATTGAAACAGGACTAGGGGGAAGGTTAGATGCAACTAACATAATAAATCCAATAGTTAGTTTAATAACTAATGTTGGTTTAGATCATAAAGAATTTTTAGGAGATACCTTAATTAAAATAGCTGGTGAAAAAGCAGGTATTATAAAAAAGAATGTTCCTGTAGTTATCAGCGAATTTCAAGAAAATATTTATTCAGTTTTTGAACAAAAAGCGACTAATTTAAATGCAGATATTTATCTTGCTGATAGTAAAATTCATTTTAAATCTGATCTAAAGGGTAGTTTTCAAAATAAAAATATAGCAGGTGTTGTTAAAACTTTATCATTAATAAAAGATTTCCATATCCCTAAGTCAAGCATTAAGAATGGTCTTTTGAACGTAATTAAGAACACAGGTTTAATGGGAAGATTTCAAGTCATCAGTAAAGAGCCACACGTTGTATGTGACGTAGGCCATAACGTTGAAGCTTTTAGAGAAATAATTAATCAGATTAGTTCAATTAAGTACAATAAATTGAGATTAGTTTTAGGTTTTGTAAAGGGGAAAGATTATGATAAAATATTAGATTTATTTCCAAAATCTGCAGAATTTTATTTTTGTTCTCTAAATATAAGTAGGGGCTTAGACATTAAAGAATTAAAAAATTATTCGAAAGCAAATAAATTAAATTCTACTTTTTACAATAATGTGAAAGATGCTTATAAATGTGCTTTATTTAATTGTAATAAAAATGATCTTCTATTTATTGGAGGAAGCAATTTCGTAGTAGCTGAAATTTTATGATCTTGGAACAATTTTTGAAATACTTTTAATATGAAAAATTTTATTTTATTACTTACTTTAATTTTTTCTTTTTCTTGCTCAAGTGATGAATTTGAAAAAGAGGGTTATGATAAGGATGGTAACTCTTATGATGGTCCGATTGAAACTATCACCCATAATGGTTTAGAAAGGAAATATGTTATTTATACTCCTCAAAGCTATGATGGCACTTCAAAATTACCACTTTTGTTAAATTTTCATGGATTTGGTGGACAGGCTGGTGATCATTTGCTATATACAAACATGAGATCTATTGCTGATTCTGAGAATTTTATTTTAGTATATCCACAAGGCACTGATTTGGATGGTTCTTCTCATTGGAATGCTGCTCTGCCCGGAGGAGACAACAAAAGTGATGTTGATGATTTAGGTTTTATTGAAGTTTTAATTAATAAATTAAATAATGATA
>SGZG01000009.1 GCA_004214185.1 Flavobacteriales bacterium
TACTAATAATAGATTAAATTTTGCTTCTGCAACTGATATTCCTGATTATCCAGATTTTTTGGATATTCAAATTAAATCCTTTAGTGACTTTTTTCAACTAGAGACTAAGTCTGATGAGAGAACTGATGAAGGATTATTTAACACCTTCATGGAAAACTTCCCAATATCAGATTCAAGAAATCAGTTTGTTCTTGAATTTCTTGATTATTTTGTTGATCCCCCAAGGTACTCGATTCAAGAATGTATTGAACGAGGATTAACTTATAGTGTTCCGTTGAAAGCTAGGCTTAAACTTTACTGTACTGATGAGGAACATGAAGATTTTGAAACAATTGTTCAGGATGTTTATTTAGGAGTTATTCCTTATATGACACCAAGTGGTACTTTTATAATAAACGGTGCTGAAAGAGTTGTTGTTTCTCAATTACATAGATCTCCAGGTGTTTTCTTTGGCCAATCATTTCATGCAAATGGAACTAAGTTATATTCAGCAAGAGTAATTCCTTTTAAAGGATCATGGATTGAGTTTGCAACTGATATTAACAGTGTTATGTACGCTTACATTGATAGAAAGAAGAAATTACCTGTTACAACTCTTCTAAGAGCAATTGGTTTTGAAAGAGACAAGGATATTCTTGAAATTTTTGATTTAGCTGAAGAAGTTAAGGTTTCAAAGTCTGGATTAAAAAAATGTATTGGAAGAAAATTAGCTGCTAGAGTTTTAAATTCATGGTTCGAGGATTTTGTTGATGAGGATACGGGTGAAGTTGTTTCTATCGAAAGAAACGAAATTGTGTTAGATCGAGATATTATCATAGACAAGGATAATATTGATGAAATATTAGAAACTAATACTAAGACAATCCTTTTACACAAGTTGGATGGACAACTTTCTGAGTATGCTATTATTCACAATACTTTACAGAAAGATCCAACAAATTCAGAAAAAGAAGCTGTTGAACACATTTACAGACAATTAAGAAATGCTGAACCGCCAGATGAAGAAACTGCAAGAGGGATTATTGATAAGTTGTTTTTCTCTGATCAAAGATATAACCTTGGAGAAGTTGGTAGGTACAGGATGAATAAGAAATTAGGGCTTGACATTGATATGGAAATGTTGGTCTTAACAAAAGAAGACATTATTACTATAATTAAATATTTAATTGAACTAATTAACTCTAAAGCTGAAATTGATGATATTGATCACCTTTCCAACAGAAGAGTAAGAACAGTTGGCGAACAATTATCTTCTCAATTTGGTGTTGGTCTTTCTAGAATGGCTAGAACCATCCGTGAAAGAATGAATGTTAGGGACAATGAGGTATTTACACCTATTGACTTGATTAATGCTAAAACTTTATCATCTGTAATTAATTCATTTTTCGGGACAAATCAACTTTCTCAATTTATGGATCAAACAAATCCATTGGCTGAAATTACTCATAAAAGAAGACTTTCGGCACTGGGACCTGGTGGTTTGTCAAGAGAAAGGGCTGGTTTTGAAGTTAGGGATGTTCATTATACACATTATGGAAGGTTATGTCCTATCGAAACACCTGAGGGTCCAAATATTGGATTAATTTCTTCATTAGGAGTTTTTGCAAAAGTAAATAACTTAGGTTTTATTGAAACTCCTTACAGAAAAGTTGATAATGGAGTTATAGATCTGAAAAATCACAAATTTTTGTCTGCTGAAGAAGAAGAAGGAATGCTAATAGCTCAGGCAAATATTCCAAAAGACAAGAATGGAAAAATTCTGTCTGATAAAGTTATTGCTAGACAAGAAGCAGATTATCCAGTTGTTGACCCTGGTATGGTCAATTACACTGACGTTGCTCCCAATCAAATAGCCTCAATTTCTGCTTCATTAATTCCATTTTTAGAACATGATGATGCCAATAGGGCACTTATGGGATCGAATATGATGAGACAATCAGTTCCGTTATTAAGACCAGAATCTCCAATTGTAGGAACTGGGCTTGAAAGACAAGTTGCATCTGATTCAAGGGTTTTAATTAATGCTGACTTTGATGGAAAAGTTATCTATGTCGATTCTCAAAAAATTACCATAAAATACAGCTTAACTGAAGATCAAAAATTAACAAGTTTTGACAGCGACGAAAAGACGTATTCTCTAGTTAAGTTTAGAAAAACAAATCAAGGAACTTGTATTAACTTAAAGCCTATAGTTGTTAAAGGTGATAAAGTAAAAAAAGGTCAAGTTTTATGTGAAGGGTATGCTACTCAACAAGGTGAATTAGCTCTTGGAAGAAATTTAAAGGTTGCGTTTATGCCTTGGAAAGGATATAATTTCGAGGATGCAATTGTTATTTCAGAAAAAGTCGTCCGAGATGATGTTTTTACTTCTCTTCATATTGATGAATACTCGATTGATGTTAGAGATACGAAACTTGGAATGGAAGAGCTTACTAACGATATTCCTAATGTTAGTGAAGAAGCTACATCAAATCTTGACGAAAATGGTATGATAAGAGTAGGTGCTGAAGTTAAACCAGGGGATATATTAATTGGAAAAATCACACCAAAAGGTGAATCAGATCCAACACCTGAAGAAAAGCTTTTGAGAGCCATCTTCGGGGATAAGGCTGGTGATGTTAAAGATGCCTCTTTGAAAGCTCCACCATCTTTAAACGGTATTGTAGTCGATAAAAAATTGTTTACAAGACCAATTAAAGATAAAAGAAAGAGGTCTGAAGATAAGGAATTGTTAGCTGAGCTAGCAAAAACGTATGATGTTAAGTTCGATGAGTTAAAGAAAATTTTAGTTGAAAAATTATACAATATACTTTCAGGTAAAACATGTCAAGGTGTATTTAATGATTTAGAGGAGGAAGTATTACCTAAAGGAAAAAAATACTCTTTGAAAATGTTAAATCAAGTAGAAGAATATACTCACTTGGTTGGAGGTCAATGGACAGTCGATAAAAAAGTAAATGCATTAGTGATATCCCTTCTTCATAATTATAAGATCAAAGAAAATGATCTTCAAGGAATGTTAAGAAGAGAAAAGTTTACTATCTCAGTTGGAGATGAATTACCTCCAGGCATTTTAAAATTGGCAAAAGTTTATGTTGCTAAAAAGAGAAAACTTAAGGTTGGTGATAAAATGGCTGGTCGTCATGGAAATAAGGGTATCGTTGCTAGAATAGTACGTCAAGAAGATATGCCTTTCCTTGAAGATGGAACTCCGGTTGATATTGTGTTAAATCCTCTTGGTGTTCCTTCAAGAATGAACATTGGTCAAATATATGAAACTGTATTAGGATGGGCTGGTCAAAAGCTAGGTAGAAAATTTTCTACTCCAATTTTTGATGGAGCTACCATTGATCAGATAAACGAATTAACAGACGAAGCTGGTGTGCCTAAATTTGGTCATACCCATTTATATGATGGCGGTACTGGTAAAAGATTTGATCAAGCAGCCACAGTCGGAGTAATCTATATGCTCAAACTGGGGCATATGGTTGATGATAAAATGCATTCTAGATCAATAGGTCCATATTCACTAATAACTCAGCAACCCCTTGGAGGAAAAGCTCAATTTGGTGGTCAAAGATTTGGTGAGATGGAAGTATGGGCTTTAGAAGCTTATGGTGCATCAAGTACTTTACAGGAAATATTAACCATTAAGTCTGATGACGTTCAAGGTAGAGCAAAAGCTTATGAAGCTATCGTCAAAGGGGAAACTATGCCTGATCCTGGTCTTCCAGAATCTTTTAACGTATTAATGCATGAATTAAAAGGTCTTGGTTTGGATATCAGATTAGAAGAATAATAAAATAAAAACTCATTATGTCTAGAAAAATTGAAATTAATAAATCTAAAAAATTTTCAAAAATATCAATAGGATTAGCATCACCAGAAACTATTTTAGGATCTTCTAGAGGTGAAATTCTTAAACCAGAAACAATTAATTATAGAACTCATAAACCTGAGAGGGATGGTTTGTTTTGTGAAAGAATTTTTGGACCCGTAAAGGATTATGAATGTGCTTGTGGTAAATATAAAAGAATTAGATACAAAGGAATAATATGTGACAGATGTGGAGTTGAAGTAACTGAGAAAAAAGTTCGAAGAGATAGGGTAGGTCATATTGATTTAGTTGTCCCTGTTGCTCACATTTGGTATTTTAGATCTCTTCCTAACAAAATCGGTTATTTATTAGGTCTCCCTTCCAAGAAGCTTGATATGATAATTTATTACGAGAGATATGTTGTCATTCAACCAGGTCTAGCAGTTAATGCAGAAGGTGAGCCTGTTAATAAGATGGATTTTTTAACTGAAGAGGAATATATTTCTATCACAGACAATTTGCCTTCAGAAAATCAGTTTTTAGATGATGAAGATCCAAACAAGTTTATCGCTAAAATGGGTGCCGAATGTTTAATTGAACTTCTTTCAAGAATCGATCTAAATGAACTTTCCTACGAGCTAAGGCATAAAGCTAATACTGAAACTTCAAAGCAAAGGAAAATGGAAGCTTTAAAGAGACTACAAGTAGTTGAATCCTTCAAAGAATCCAATATCAATAGAGAAAATAAACCTGAATGGATGGTTTTAAAGGTAATACCTGTGATTCCACCAGAACTAAGACCTCTCGTTCCACTAGATGGAGGAAGATTTGCAACTTCAGATCTAAATGATTTGTATAGAAGAGTTATTATTAGAAATAATAGATTAAAAAGGTTAGTTGAAATTAAGGCGCCTGAGGTTATTTTAAGAAATGAGAAGAGAATGCTTCAAGAATCTGTAGATTCACTTTTTGATAACACTCGAAAATCCTCAGCAGTTAAAACAGATGCAAACAGACCTCTTAAATCTCTTTCTGATTCACTAAAGGGGAAACAAGGTAGGTTTCGTCAAAATCTTTTAGGTAAGAGGGTTGATTATTCCGCTAGATCCGTGATTGTTGGTGGACCAGAGCTTAAACTATTTGAGTGCGGTTTACCTAAAAACATGGCTGCAGAATTATACAAACCTTTTATAATTAGAAAGTTAATAGAAAGAGGAATAGTAAAAACAGTTAAGTCTGCAAAGAAAATTATTGATCGAAGAGAGCCTATAGTGTGGGATATATTAGAAAATGTTTTGAAAGGGCATCCAGTTCTATTAAACAGAGCTCCAACTTTGCACAGACTTGGTATTCAGGCATTTCAACCAATTTTAATTGAAGGAAAAGCTATCCAAGTACATCCTTTAGTTTGTACTGCATTTAATGCTGATTTTGACGGTGATCAAATGGCAGTTCATCTACCGCTCGGTCCTGAAGCTATTTTAGAAGCTCAGCTTTTAATGTTAGCATCACACAATATACTAAACCCAGCTAATGGTTCTCCAATTACAGTTCCATCTCAGGATATGGTTTTGGGTCTTTACTACATGACTAAATTACTTAAGTCAACTAAAGACCAGAAAGTTAAGGGAGAGGGATTAACCTTTTACTCATCTGAAGAAGTTAATATTGCTTACAATGAGGAAAGAGTTGATCTTAATGCTATGATAAAAATTAGAGCTAAAGACTTTGATGAATCAGGAAATTTAGTTTATAAAATTATTGAAACTACTGTTGGGAGAGTATTATTTAACCAGGTTGTTCCTGAAAAGGCAGGATTTATAAACGAAGTCTTAACTAAAAAATCTCTTCGTGATATTATCGGTAATATTTTAAAATTAACAAGTGTTCCTGAAACAGCAGAGTTTTTAGATAAAATAAAATCAATGGGATTCTCGTTTGCATTTGAAGGCGGATTATCCTTTAGTTTGGGGGATATTATGATCCCACCAGAGAAACATGAAATGATTGCTAAGGCTAATGGAGAAGTTGATGGCATTATGGCTAATTACAATATGGGATTAATAACTAATAATGAACGTTATAATCAGGTGATTGATGTATGGACATCTGCTAATGCTACATTGACTGAATTAGCAATGAAGAGGATTAGTGAAGATAAACAAGGTTTTAATTCTGTATTCATGATGTTAGATTCTGGTGCAAGAGGTTCGAAAGAACAAATACGTCAGTTGACTGGGATGAGAGGATTAATGGCAAAACCTAAAAAGGCAAGTGCTAGTGGTGGTGAAATTATTGAAAATCCAATTCTATCTAATTTTAAAGAAGGACTATCAATTTTAGAATATTTTATTTCTACCCACGGTGCTAGAAAAGGTCTTGCAGATACTGCATTAAAAACTGCTGATGCTGGATATTTAACCAGAAGGTTAGTTGATGTAGCTCAAGATGTTATCATCTATGACAAAGACTGTAACACTTTGAGGGGAATTACTGTTGAAGCTTTAAAGAAAAATGAAGAAATAGTTGAAACTTTAGGAGAAAGAATTTTAGGAAGAGTTTCTCTTCATGATGTATATAATCCATTAAATGATGAGTTAATTGTCAAAGCAGGTGAAGAAATATCCAATGAAATAGTTAAACTGATTGAGTTAACTCCAATAGAGAAGGTTGAGGTTAGGTCTCCATTAACTTGTGAATCTCCCAGAGGAGTTTGTGCTAAATGTTATGGAAGAAATTTAGCTACTGGAAAAATGGTTCAAAATGGAGAGGCTGTTGGTGTTGTAGCTGCTCAATCCATTGGTGAACCTGGAACTCAGCTTACACTTAGAACTTTTCATGTTGGTGGAATTGCAGGAAATATTTCAGAAGAAAATAGTCTTTCAGTTAGATTTGATGGTTTAGCTGAAATTGAAGACCTTAAAGTTGTAAAATCTAAAGATTCTGAAGGTAAAAATGTAAATATTGTAATTTCTAGAACTTGCGAATTAAAAGTTCTTGATAAAAAATCTGGTATTGTTCTAAGTACAAATATAATTCCTTACGGCTCAACCATCTTGATTAAGGATGGCCAAGAGTTAAAAAAGGGTGATATTGTTTGTCAATGGGATCCATACAACGGAGTAATTATTTCAGAATTTGGAGGTAAAATTGAATATGAAAATATTGAACAGGGTGTCACTTATCAAGTCGAAATTGATGAACAAACTGGATTCAAAGAAAAGGTAATTTCCGAATCTAGAAATAAAAAAGTTGTTCCGACTTTATTAATCAATGATGTAAAAGGAAAAAATGTAAGAACCTACAATTTACCTGTTGGAGCTCACATTATGGTTGAGGATGGTGATAAGGTTGAGGCAGGAAAAATTTTAGTTAAGATTCCAAGAAAATCAGCTAAATCTGGTGATATTACTGGAGGTTTACCAAGAGTTACAGAACTTTTTGAGGCAAGAAATCCATCTAACCCTGCTGTTGTAAGTGAAATTGATGGTGTCGTAAGTTTCGGTAAAATAAAAAGAGGAAACAGAGAAATTATAATAGAATCTAAAACAGGAGAGATTAAGAAATATTTAGTTAAACTTTCTAACCAAATTTTGGTTCAAGAAAATGATTTTGTCAAAGCTGGAATGCCTCTATCTGATGGATCTATAACTCCGAATGATATATTGAATATTAAAGGACCCTCTGCTGTTCAACAATATTTAGTTAATGAGGTACAAGAAGTCTATAGATTACAAGGTGTTAAAATTAATGATAAGCACTTTGAAGTTTTAATTAGACAAATGATGCAGAAAGTTAAAATTCAAGATTCTGGAGATACTACCTTCCTTGAGGGTCAATTAATTCATAAAAATGAATTTATTTCTGAAAATGATAATCTATTCAATAAAAAAATTGTTGAATCTGTTGGAGCCTCTGAAAATTTAAAAGAAGGTCAAGTAATAACGGCAAGAGACTTAAGGGATGAAAATTCACTACTTAAAAGAGAAGATAAGGAGCTTGTTATTGCTCGAGATGCAGTTAATGCAACTGCAACTCCAATATTACAAGGTATAACTAGAGCCTCACTTCAAACTAAATCTTTTATATCGGCTGCATCTTTCCAAGAAACAACTAAAGTTCTTAATGAAGCGGCTGTTAATGCAAAAGTTGATAATTTAAGAGGCTTAAAAGAAAATGTAATAGTTGGTCATAAGATCCCGGCAGGAACAGGAAATAGAAACTTTAATGACATCATTGTTGGTTATGTTGATGAATATGAAGAGCTTTTAGCAAAAAAGAACTTAACTTTTAATGAAGAAATCTAATACTAAACAAAATGGATTAAACCTTGAGCTAGATGAAAATTTAGCTCAAGGGATATATTCCAATTTAGCTTTGATAAACCACTCCATTTCTGAGTTTGTTGTTGATTTTGTAAATGTAATGCCAGGGGTTCCCAAGGCTAAAGTTAGATCTCGAATTATACTTACTCCTCAACATGCCAAAAGATTTTCAAAAGTTCTTCAAGAAAATATTTCAAAGTTTGAGAGATCAAATGGAGAGATTAAAGAATATGAAAATCAAAAACCTATTCAATTAAATTTTGGCCCAACTGGTGAGGCATAATTAAAATTCCGATTTATTATGGAATTTTAAAGAAGGGTATTTTTGTTTGGTCATTTCTAATGTAAATGATGAATCAGCCAAGAATACAAGTTCCCCACTTTTGTCTTTAGCTAAAAACTTATATTTTAATTTTTTAAAATCTAAAAACTCTACACTTTTATTACTTTCTGTTTCAATCCAACAAGCTTTGTGAATATTAAGATTTTCATAAGAACATTTTGCACCATATTCATGTTCTAATCTATATTGTATGACTTCAAACTGCAATGCTCCTACTGTTCCAATAATTTTCCTTCCGTTCATTTCCAAAATAAATAGTTGAGCTACTCCCTCATCCATTAATTGATCAATTCCTTTAGCGAGCTGTTTGGATTTCATTGGATCTAAATTATTTATATATCTAAAATGTTCGGGAGAAAAACTGGGAATTCCTTTAAAAATTATTTTTTCACCCTCGGAAAAAGAGTCACCAATCTTAAAATTTCCAGAATCATGAACACCAACTATGTCTCCAGGAAATGATTCATTTACAATTTCTTTTTTTTCAGCAAAAAATGCATTTGGACTACTAAATTTAAATTTTTTGTTTGACCTTACATGTAAGTAAGGTGTATTTCTTTTAAATCTTCCGGAAACAATTTTTATAAATGCTAATCTATCTCTGTGTTTTGGATCCATATTGGCATGAATTTTAAATATAAAGCCTGTAAATTTATTTTCATTGGGTTCAACAATTCGCTCATCACTATTTTTCCTCGTTGGAGGTGGTGCAACTGAAATGAAACAATCTAATAGTTCTTTAACACCAAAATTGTTTAAAGCTGATCCAAAAAAAACAGGTTGCTGCTTACAGTTTAAATAGTCTTCTTCAGAAAAGTTAGGGTATACCTCATTAATAATCTCAATTTCTTCAACCAGTTTATTAGCAGCATTTTCACCAACTAACTCCTTTACTATAGGGTCATCAATGTTGTTTATTTTAATTGATTCAGAGATTTTTTGTTTATTTTCTTCTTTAAACAACATTATATTTTTTTCCCAGAGATTATATACCCCTTGGAAATCATAACCCATTCCTATTGGAAAACTTAAAGGGCATACTTTGAAATTTAATTTTTTTTCTACTTCATCTAAAAGATCAAAACCATCCTTTCCTTCTCGATCAAGTTTATTAATAAATACAATAATTGGTATTTTTCTCATCTTGCAAACTTCTACTAGTTTTTCAGTTTGTTCCTCAACTCCCTTAGCAACATCAATAACAACAATTACACTATCTACAGCAGTTAAGGTTCTATAAGTATCTTCTGCAAAATCTTTATGTCCTGGTGTATCTAAAATATTGATTTTAATATCTCTGTAATTGAAAGCTAAAACTGATGTAGAAACAGAAATTCCTCTTTGTTTTTCAATTTCCATAAAATCACTAGTAGCTGATTTTTTTATCTTTTGTGACTTTACAGCGCCCGCTTCTTGAATAGCTCCACCAAATAGAAGAAGTTTTTCAGTAAGTGTAGTTTTTCCAGCATCAGGATGTGATACGATCCCAAAAGTTCTCCTTCTATTAATTTCTTCTAAAAAATTCATAATTACATTTGTTTCAAAAATACCATTGTTTTTCAAATAATATGTTTCTATTTTTTTAAAATGTGTAACTTTAAAATGTGAATAAAGAGATGGTTATTCTTGTTGATGAATATGATAATCCCTTAGGTCTAATGGAAAAAATTAGAGCTCATGAGAAGGGTTTTTTACATAGAGCCTTTTCAGTTTTTTTGATTAATGATTCAAATCAACTATTAATTCAGAGAAGAGCATTAAATAAATATCATTCACCAGGTCTTTGGACCAATACTTGCTGTAGTCATCCTAGAGACCGTGAATCAATAATGGAAGCAGCTAATAGACGTCTTTATGAAGAAATGGGAATAAAAGCAAAATTAAAACCATTATTATCATTTATTTATAAAGCAAAATTTGATAATGGCTTAACTGAACATGAATTTGATCACGTTGTTTATGGAAAATTTGATGGAGAACCAAATATAAATCATGATGAAGTTTCAGATTGGAATTGGCAAGATATTGATTTTTTAAAAAGTGATTTGGTTAATAATCCAATAAATTACACTGCTTGGTTTAAAATAATTTTTGAAGAATTTTATAATAAAATTAAAAATGAAAGTAACAGTTAGTAGAAAAGCCCATTTTAATGCGGCTCATCGTCTTTATGTCGAAGATTGGTCTGAAGAAAAAAACAATAAAGTTTTTGGAAAATGTTGTAATGAAAATTACCATGGTCATAATTATGAGTTAGTGGTTGATGTTATTGGAGATATTGATAAGACAACAGGAATTGTAATAGATCTTAAAGTTTTAAAAGATATTATTAAAGAAGAAATTGAAGAAGTCCTTGATCATAAAAATTTAAATCTTGATGTGCCATATTTCAAAAAAGTCATTCCTACTGCTGAAAATATATGTATTTTTATTTGGGATATCATGAGAAAAAAAATTTCAAAAGACAAGGACATAGCAGTTACACTTTATGAAACTCCCAGAAATTTTGTTAAATATTCTGGAAATTAAATTAATATTATGGCTAGTATAAAAAATTTAAAAAAGGATTTAAATAATATAATTGGAGAAATTATTCAAAATATCAATCTTTGGCAATTAGAAAATTCTGATGTAGACTTAAAAAAAAGTGAAAAATTAATTGATGAATGTTTTCACACATTTGATGATTTCATAAAAAAAATTCACAAAAAGGACATAGAAAATAAGAATAAATATTTTAAGGCTTTGAGCTTTGAGCTAACTGAAGCAACGGTCAAACTCGTTAAAAAATTTAATTCACTCTAGTTTTTTCGACTAATTTTTCAAAAATCTTTCCGTACTTAGATTCTTGAACTTCCTTGGACATGGATTTTCGAATAGTATCTTTTATAACTTTGCTAGCTTGTGAAAATTCATTAATTGCTATTAGTGGAGAAATAAATCTGTCTCCGTTAGAAACTACATAATTCAAATTATATAGATACTGGCTTTTGTTTAAAGTTTCAAGATTTTTTTGAACTTTTACCAAGCTGTCAACTTGATTAGCTTTTGATAGGTTAAACGAAAGTTCTATAAGGTCAAGTTTTTTATTATTGAATTGTTTGATGAATTTTAAATATTCCCTGTAAATAGAATCATTATATGATCCATTTATTTTAAAATCTGAATTAAACTTTTCCAAGGAAGTGTCGATAGTTATATTACCTTTTTCTCCAAAAAACTCAATTCTGTTGTCTAATTTTGATATGTCAAGGTTAACGTAAAAAAGCTCAGGAGAGTCAATATCATATTCAAAAATTATTGGCTCTTCGTTTTTTACAAAAATAGAATCAATATTTACTATGGCTGAATCAGTAACTTTCTGTAAGTAAACATGACCTTTTTTAAAGTTTTTAATATTAATGTTAACATTCATGTTTTTATTGATGTTGTTTTTGCATCCCAACAACAAAAAAAAGGTCACAACAAAGATTATTTTTTTCAAAAAATTTTATTTAATAAACAAGTTTACAAAAAATTTAAATAGCAGTAGTTTTTAACCTATTCATCCATGCCCAATAAATCAGTACAAATTGGAATAAAGCTCTAATTATCAAAAGTGAATAACTGTAGCCTAAACTATTTTCAGGAACAAGCATATTGAGATGAACAGACATAAATAATATTAGAATAATAATTATTCCGCTCAGAGCAATATTTCTGTATTTTTCGAAAATGACACCAATTCCAAATAAAAATTCTAAAACACCTGAAATCAAAATTAATTCCCAATGAAAAGGTAGGAAATCTGGCATAATAGGTAGATAAGATTCAGTAAACATAAAATGAAAAATACCATTTAAAATGTAAAAGAAACTAATAAGGAATAAGTTTAATTTTTTCATTTATTTAATCAGATCTAAACTTCTTTTAATAAAAGATGTTAATTCTTCTCCTTTGAGAAGGTTTTGAGAAAGTTTTGCTAAATCTAGCGACTGATTAATTAGTCTCTCTTTTTTAGCTTTACTTTTAGAATTTAATATTTCAGAGCAAATTGGATTATTTACATTAACAATTAGGTTGTAAATTTCAGGCATATTTCCAAACATTCCATTTCCTCCACTTTGTTGCATCTCTTTCATTCTTCTCATAAACTCAGGAAGAGTTATAACAAATGGAGCTGAATCACTATCTATAGCTTCTAATTGAACTGTATATTTTTCTTTTGGTACAACTTCTTCAACGATTGATTTTAGTTTTTCTTTTTCCTTTTCATTTAATTTTGATACCTCTTTTTCATCTTTTTGAATAAGTTTATCTATTACATCAGCATCAACTCTTGTAAATTTAATTTTTTCATTAGAGGTTTCTAGTTTTTGAATTAAATGACTTATAATTGGTGAATCTAGAAGGAGAACTTCATAACCTTTTTCTTTCGCTGCTTGAATATACGAATGTTGATCGTTAACATTCGAAGCGTACAGCACTATTAAATTTTCATCTTTGTCTGTCTGTGTTTTTGAAATCTTTTCTTTCAGCTCTTCGAAAGTAAAAAAGGTACTATCAACATTTGGATATAAAGCAAAATTTTGTGCCTTGTCAAAAAACTTATCTTCACTAAGCATTCCATATTCAATGACAACTTTTATATCATTCCATTTTTCTTCAAAGCCTTTTCGATCTTTTTTAAATAATGAGTTTAGTTTATCAGCAACTTTTCTGGTTATGTAATTACTGATCTTCTTGACAGCCCCGTCAGCCTGAAGATAACTTCTAGATACGTTGAGTGGAATATCAGGGGAATCTATTACACCTCTGAGAAGTGTTAAAAATTCTGGGACAATGCCTTCAACATTATCAGTTACAAAAACTTGATTTTGATACAATTGAATCCTATCTTTTTGCATGTTAATATCATTTGATATTTTTGGAAAATATAGAATTCCAGTCAAGTTAAAAGGGTAATCAACATTCAAGTGTATGTTAAACAATGGCTCTTCAAACTGCATTGGATACAACTCTCTGTAAAATTCTTTGTAGTCTTGATCTTTTAAATCACTTGGTGTTTTAGTCCATGCTGGATTAGGATTATTTACTATGTCATCAACTGTTTCTTTAATTTCTTTTTCTTCTTTTCCTTCTCCAACTTTTTTAGAGATTTCTTTTGTTCCAAATTTGATCGGAACCGGCATGAACTTATTGTATTTTGTTAAAAGAGTTCTAATTCTGGTTTCTTCTAAAAATTCCTTTGAATCTTTACTAATGTGAAGAATTATTTCAGTCCCTCTATTTTCTTTGTCGCATTTTTTAAGGGTATATTCAGGTGATCCATCGCAGGTCCAATGTGCAGCAGGATCATTTTTGTATGATTTTGTGATGATTTCTACTTTGTCAGAAACCATAAAAGCAGAGTAAAATCCTAACCCAAAATGTCCGATAATTCCACTGTCTTTTGCAGTGTCTTTATATTTTTCCAAAAACTCTTCAGCTCCAGAAAAAGCAACTTGATTAATATATTTTTTTACTTCATCAGAAGTCATACCAATTCCTTGATCAGTTATGTGTATTTTTTTTCCTTTTTTGTCAACTTTAATTTCAATTAGTGGATTACCAATTTCAACTTTATTTTCTCCAATACTACTTAAATGCTTTAGTTTTAAAGTTGCATCCGTAGCGTTTGAAATTAATTCCCTTAAAAAAATTTCGTGATCACTATATAAAAACTTTTTAATTAGTGGAAATATATTTTCTACTGAAACGTTAATTTTACCCTTGGCCATATTAATTTATTTTTTTTGATGTCAAAGAATCAAATCCTATACCAAAATAAAGCTAATGACAAAATGACATTATATTCAAAAATAATTAATACAATTACATATATTTAGTATTAAATAATTCATAGACATGTATAATTCTAAAATTACAGGGTTAGGTTATTATCTTCCAGAAAATGTAGTAACAAATGATGATTTATCAAGATTCATGGACACGACTGATGAATGGATTCAAGAGAGAACAGGAATTAAGGAAAGACGATGGATTGATCCGAAAACTGATGACACAACTTCAACTATGGGAGTTAAAGCCTCAAAAATTGCCATTGAAAGAGCTGGTTTGAAAAAAGATGATATTGATTTCATAATTTTTGCGACTTTGAGTCCTGATATGTATTTTCCTGGAGGTGGAGTTCGTGTTCAAGATATGCTTGGAATTCCAACTGTAGGGGCCTTGGATGTCAGGAATCAGTGCTCTGGATTTATCTATTCCATTTCAGTAGCTGATCAATTTATCAAAACAGGAATGTATAAAAATATACTAGTTATTGGATCAGAAAATCATTCTGGTGGATTGGAAAAATCAACACGTGGAAGAGGAGTTACGGTTATCTTTGGTGATGGGGCAGGTGCTGCTATAGTTTCCAGATCTAATGTAAATGGAAAAGGAATTTTATCATCACACTTGCACTCTGAAGGAAAGCATGCTAGAGAATTGATGTTGGATGGACCAAATACTGGTCGATGGGTTCCTGAAATCATAGCTGCTAATGATCCTGATGATGAATCTTATTATCCATATATGAATGGTCAATTTGTTTTTAAAAATGCGGTAACTAGATTTTCAGAAGTGATAAATGAAGGCTTAAATGCAAATAATTTGACAAAACAAGACATAGATATGTTAATACCTCATCAGGCAAATTTAAGAATTGCACAATTTATTCAAAGAAAGTTTCAACTTTCTGACGATAAAGTTTATAACAACATAATGAGTTATGGAAATACAACTGCAGCATCTATTATAATCGCACTTACTGAGGCCTGGGAAAAAGGAAAAATAAAAGAAAATGATTTAGTAGTATTGGCTGCTTTTGGTGCAGGCTTTACTTGGGGATCTGTTATAATTAGATGGTAAAAAAAACATTAGTTATTGGAGCATCATTAAAGACTGATCGATATTCGAACATTGCTATTAAAAAATTACTAAAATTTGATTATAATGTTGAAGCTATTGGTAACAAAAATGGTAAAGTCGGTAACGTTGTAATTACAAATAGATTAATAAATTTTAATAACATTCATACTGTAACTTTGTATTTAAATAAATCGAAACAGCAGGAATATTATGACTATATTATTTCTTTAAATCCAAAGAGAGTTATTTTTAACCCAGGAACCGAAAATGAAGAATTTTGTAAAATTTTAAATAATAATTCCATCAAATATTTAGATGCCTGTACATTAGTTTTACTTTCTACGAATCAGTATTAAACCACAAAAAGTTATTAATCCATTAATTGGTAATAATTCGTATCCAATTTTGTAACCTCCTAATAAACCAGGATCTAAATTCGCTAATAATGCAACGCTTATAACTGATAATACTGTAACTATCCATACATACTTATCATGAACCTTATATTTAGTAAATATTCCAAAAGCAAATAAACCAAGCAGAGGACCATATGTATAACCAGCCAGTACAAGAAGCCCGTCAATTACACTTCTATCCATGAATTTTTCAAAAATTATGATAACCAACACTAGGACTAAACTCATATAAACATGTACTCTTTTTCTTATTTTAATTTGATATTCCTTGGTTTTGTTACTAATATCAATAAAATCAACACAATATGAAGTTGTAAGAGATGTTAATGCACTGTCTGCACTACTGTAAGCTGCAGCAATCAGTCCAAGTAAAAATGTGATTCCAATTAAGCTTCCTAAATTACTATTTAGGGCAATCTCTGGGAATAATAAATCTGTATTAGTAGAACCGTTAAGTTCCGGAATCGCAATATTAAATTCATTTGCATAAATAAATAGTAAAGAACCTAGTAATAAAAAAATGAAAGTTACAAACACCAAAACAACACTAAAAACTATCATATTTTTTTGAGCCTCTTTCAAAGATTTACAGGTTAAGTTTTTTTGCATCATATCTTGGTCTAATCCAGTCATACAAATTGTTATAAACATTCCTCCAATGAAAGATTTAATAAAATGATTTTTTTCAAGAATACTTTCGGTCACTATAAAATCAGAGTAATTTTTTAGTTCGTTTGAAAAAATAAAATCTGAAAACGACCAATTTAGGCTATCGTTTATTAGATAGATTGATAATAAAACTGAAATAAGCATAAAAGTAGTTTGTAATGTATCAGTCCATACAATTGTTTTTATACCTCCTCTAAATGTGTAAATCCATATTAAAACAACTGAGATTACAACAGTTATTTCAAATGGAATACTTAAATCGTTAAAAACAAATTGTTGGAGCACAATAGCTACTAAATAAAGCCTAAATGAGGCACCAGTAATTCTTGAAATAAAAAAGAAAAAAGCTCCGGTTTTGTGACTAATATTTCCGAAACGAACTTTTAAATACTCATAAATTGAAGTAAGATTAAGTTTGTAGTAAATTGGCAACAAAACTAATGCAACAATAAAATACCCAAATAAATATCCAAGAACTACCTGAAAGTAAGTAAATTGGGTTGTTCCAACATCACCTGGAACAGAAATAAAAGTTATTCCAGACAGAGAAGCTCCAACCATTCCAAAAGCAACCAAGTACCACGGAGATTCTTTGTTTGCTGAAAAAAATGTTTGATTATCGTTAGATCCAGTTGTTAAATTTGAAATAAAAAATAGTCCAAAAAAATATAAAATAATTACAAGAAGTATAATTGTTGAACTCATATTTTTTGAACTTATCCAAATATACTAATTTATGGTTCTTATAAAATGTAGTAGTATATTTAACAAATGAATTTTTCTTCAAAATTACTACAGAACGCTGTTGATGAAATGTCTCAACTTCCAGGAATAGGAAAAAGGACTGCGCTAAGATTAGTTTTATTTTTGTTAAATCAACCAAATTTGCAAACTGTTAAATTATCTAAATCACTAGTTGATTTGGTTGAGGGGATAAACTTGTGTAAAAATTGTCACAATATTTCTGATTTAGAATTGTGTGAAATATGTTCTAACACTAAAAGAGATAGTAATATTATATGTGTTGTTGAAGATGTAAGAGACGTTATGGCTATCGAAAGTACAGGTCAATTTAATGGAGTTTATCATGTTCTTGGAGGAAAAATATCTCCAATCGATGGAATAGGCCCAAATCAATTAAACATTAGCTCACTAATAGAAAAAGTTAAATCTGAAAACATTTCTGAACTTATTTTTGCTTTGAGTGCAACAATGGAGGGAGATACAACCAATTTTTATATTTTCAGACAAATTCAAGATATTAAAATTAAAATAACAACCATCGCACGTGGTGTTTCTGTAGGTAATGAGCTTGAGTTTACAGATGAAGTTACTTTAGGAAGAAGTATTATTAAAAGGATACCATTTGAGAATTCTTTAAATACCTAGCTTAATCAAGTTGTTAATTTTCTGTTATCAAATTATATTTTGATATTTTTGCCTAATCAATAAGATAGACATGTCTAATAAAATTGAAATTTTATTACCTAAGATGGGTGAAAGTGTTGATGAAGCTACTATAACAGGTTGGTTAAAAAATGAAGGTGATATAATTAAAGAAGATGATTTAATTGTTGAAATAGCAACTGATAAAGTTGACTCAGAAGTGCCTAGTGAAGTCTCAGGTGTATTAATAAAAAAGCTATGTAAAATTAATGATGTGGTTAGAGTAGGTCAACCAATAGCATTAATTGAAACAAGCTCAGAGACTAAATCTATTTCAGTTTCTGAAAAACCAGATATTGAGATAAAAGATACCAATGAGGAAACCAAACCGATTGATTTCATTAAAAATGCTGAAATTTTAATTGATAAAAATGAATTTAAATCTTCAGAAAAATTTTATTCTCCACTAGTTAAAAATATTTCAAAAAAAGAGGGTGTTTCCATTCAAGAACTAAATTCTATCTCTGGAACTGGAAAAAATGGAAGGGTTACTAAAAATGATCTTTTAAATTATATTTCTTCAAAGTCAAAACCCTCTAATTATTTAAAGGATACAACTGAACACTCAGGTTTAGATAATCATTCGGATGAAATCATTGAAATGAGTAGAATGGAAAAACTAATTTCTGATCACATGCTGATGAGCAAGCAAAAATCTGCGCATGTTCAAGCGTTTATTGAAGTTGATATTAGTGAGTTATGGAACTGGAGAGAAAAAATCAAAGATTCTTTTTTTCAAAGAGAGAATCAGAAAATTACTTTCACTCCAATATTTATAAATATAGTAGCTCAAGTCTTGAGAGAATTTCCAATGCTTAATATTAGTGTTGAGGATCATAAAATCATAAAAAAGAAATCCATTAATATAGGCATGGCTACAGCCCTAAACGATGGTAATTTAATTGTTCCAGTAATAAAAAATGCTGATCAATTAAGCTTAATTGGATTGGTAAGAAAAGTTAATGATTTGGCATCACGTGGAAGAAATGGACAGCTTATTCCCGATGAAGTTCAAGATGGAACTTATACGATTAGTAATGTTGGGGTTTTTGATACCCTAATGGGAACACCAATAATTAATCAACCTCAAGTAGCTATCTTGGCCTTTGGAGCTATTAATAAAAAACCGTCTGTTATAGAAACTGACAAAGGAGATTTTATTGGGATAAGGCATAAAATTATATTATCTCACAGTTTTGATCATAGAGTTGTAAATGGTGCACTTGGTGGACTTTTTATCAAAAGAGTAAAGGAACTTATTGAAAACTGGGATTCTTCTACATCAATTTGATTTATATTTTAGATGAAAATTAAACTTACAAAACCAATTTGTTTCTTTGACCTAGAAACGACTGGAATTAATATTTCAAAGGATAGAATTGTAGAAATTTCTATACTAAAAGTTTTTCCTAATGGGAACAAAGAATCTAGAACATGGCTTGTCAATCCTGATGTTCCTATCCCAAAAGAGGTTTCAGATATACATGGAATTACCAACGAAATGGTAATTAATGAACCTAAATTTATAACCATAGCCCCTAAGATTAAAGAAATGATATCTAATACTGATCTTGGTGGTTTTAATTCAAATAAATTTGACATCCCACTTTTAGCCGAAGAGTTTCTAAGATGCAATATTGATTTTGACTTAGAAAATGTCCATTGCATTGATGTTCAAAATATTTTTCATAAGAAGGAAAAAAGAACTTTAGGAGCAGCCTATAAATTTTATTGTGACAAAGATTTAATTGATGCACATTCCTCCAAAGCTGACACTCTTGCAACTTTTGAAGTCTTAGAAGCTCAAATTGAAAAATATAATGATATAGAAAATAGTGTTAGTTTTCTTTCTGAATTTTCAACAAGAAAAAAATCTGTTGATTTAGCTGGCTTTATCATTTATGATCAAAATAATATTCCATGTTTTTCTTTTGGAAAACATAAAGGTAAGTCTGTAGATTTTATTATAGAAAATGAACCTGGATATTTGGGTTGGATTTTAAATTCAGATTTTCCAATGTATACCAAGAAAATTTTAACTAAATTAAGATTGAATAAGCTTAACAATAAATTTTAATATGAAAATTATTTGTATTGGTAGAAATTATGCTGAGCATGTAAAGGAATTAAATAATAATAGGCCAGATTCACCTGTAATATTTTTAAAGCCTGATACTTCAATTATTCTAAAAAATCAACCATTTTTTATTCCCGATTTCTCTAGCGAAATAAATTATGAAGTTGAAATTATTCTTAAGATTTGTAAGCTTGGAAAACATATTGAAAATAAATATGCTCACAAATATTTTAACCATATAGGGCTTGGAATTGACTTTACAGCAAGAGACACGCAAAACGAATTAAAATCTAATGGATTACCCTGGGAAAAAGCAAAAGCTTTTGATGGTTCTGCTCTTGTTGGATCTTGGGTTGATAAAACTAAATTCCAAGACCTTAGAAATTTGAACTTTTCATTATTTAAAAATGGTAAATCTGTTCAAATTGGAAATACCTCTCAAATGATGTGGAATTTTGATGAGTTAATTTCTGAAATTTCAAAGTATTTTACTTTAAAAATTGGTGATATTATTTTTACAGGTACTCCTTCTGGCGTTGGTAAAGTGAATAAAGGAGATAATTTGGAAGGATTCATTGAAGGAAAAAGCTCTTTTGTTATTAATGTTAAGTAATGATTAGTGCTAAAATAATAACAATTGGAGATGAAATTTTGATTGGTCAAATCATAGATACAAATTCAACTTTTATTTCAAAGCAACTAATAAGTATAGGCGTTGAAGTTCAAGAAATTCTTACAATTAGTGATAATAAAGAAGATATATTAAATGCATTTACTGATTCAGTTAATAAATTTGATGTAATCATTACAACTGGAGGATTAGGGCCAACAAACGATGATATAACAAAAGAAGTTTTTTGTGAGTTTTTTAATGATAAATTAGTACACAACTCAGATCTTTTGGTTCATATTGAAACTTTGTTTAAAAATTTTGTTGATAATCCAATCAATGAATTAAATCGAGCCCAAGCTTTTGTTCCATCCAAGGCTAATTTAATTGAAAATAAGTTTGGTACTGCAGCTGGAATGATTTTAAAAAAAAATAATTCATTTTTCATTTCTCTTCCAGGCGTTCCATATGAAATGAAATCAATGATTAAAAATTCAGTCATTCCCTTCATAAAAAAAGAATTTAATTGTCCTGTAATAATTAAAGAAACTTTATTGACCTATGGAGTTGGTGAAAGTACAATCGCAAAAAAATTAAAAGATTTTGAACAAAACTTACCGCAAAATTTTAAACTAGCTTATTTACCGAATTTGGGAAGAGTAAGATTGAGGTTGATTTGTAAAGGTTCAGACCGTAAACATTTAGAAAATGAAATGGACTTTTACATTTCACAACTTTTTGAAATTTTAGGAAAAATTGTAATTGGATTTGAATCAATTAATAGTATTGAGTCTGAAATAGGTAAAATTTTAAAAAAAAGTGGAAAAACACTTTCAACTGCAGAAAGTTTTACAGGTGGATTAATTTCTTCAAGAATATCCTCAATTCCTGGTGCCTCAACTTATTTTAAGGGATCTATTGTCGCATACAATACCAAAATAAAAAAAGAAATATTAAATGTAGCTGAAAAAGAAATTTTAGATTATTCTGTTGTCAGTTCTGAAGTTGCAAATAGTATGGCACTTAATGTAAAAAAAATATTAAAATCTGATTTTGCTATTGCAACAACTGGAAATGCAGGCCCTGAAAAGGGTGATTCAGATAAAGATATTGGCTTAATATATATATCTATTGCTACCTTGAACGAAGTAAAGTCGTTTGAATTTAATTTTGGAAAGAACAGAGAAAAAAATATTAAAAAATCAGTTAATAAGGCTCTTGAGCTTTTATTTTCAGAATTATCAACTGAAAGGTAAAAAATTTGGCATTACTGTAAAAATGTTGTTAATTTGCAGCCTGTTTTAAAAATAAGATAGTTATGTCTAAAGTTTGTGAAATATCTGGAAAAAAAGTTTTAGTTGGAAATAATGTTTCTAAAGCTATGAACAAAACTAAAAGGAGATTTGAACCCAACTTGATAAAAAAACGTTTTTTTATCCCTGAAGAAGATAAATGGATAACTCTTAAAGTTTCAACTTCTGTTTTAAAAACAATCAATAAGAAAGGCATTTCTGCTGTTCTTAAGGAATCTAATATTAATAAAGCTTAAAATTTTTAATATCATGGCCAAAAAAGGTAACAGAGTACAAGTAATATTGGAATGTACAGAGCATAAAAACTCAGGTTTGCCAGGTACTTCAAGATATGTAACAACAAAAAATAAAAAAAATACACCTGATAGGTTAGAAATCAAAAAATTCAATCCTATTTTGAAAAAAAATACACTTCACAAAGAAATAAAATAAAATAAAATGGCAAAAAAGACTGTTGCATCATTACAAACTTCTTCAAAGAGATTAACAAAAGCTATTAAAATGGTAAAGAGCCCAAAAACAGGAGCTTACACCTTTGTTGAGTCAATTATGGACCCATCACTTGTAAATGAGTGGTTAGCCAAATAATAACTTTTATAAAGTAATAACAAAGTCACTTTTCAGTGGCTTTTTTTGTTTTACATATATTTGATTAATGAATTTCTTTAAAAAACTGTTTACAAAAGAGAAAAAAGAATCTTTAGATAAGGGTTTGAAAAAATCTAAAGACTCCTTTTTTAATAAAATTTCTAAAGTAATCGTTGGAAAAAGTAGGGTTGACGACGAGGTTTTAGATGATTTAGAAGAAATATTAATTAGTTCTGACGTTGGGGTAAAAACAACACTGAAAATTATTGATCATATTGAAGAAAGAGTTAAAAAAGATAAATTTTTAAATTCTGACGAGTTAGATTTAATATTAAAAGAAGAAATTACAAGAATAATATGTGATTCTGAGGATGAAAATGAATTTTTATCTATAAGTAACGACAAGCCACACGTTATTTTGGTTGTTGGAGTTAATGGAGTTGGAAAAACTACTTCTATTGGTAAAATGGCAAATCATTATAAGTCATTAGGTCACAAGGTTATGATTGGTGCAGCTGATACATTTAGAGCTGCTGCTATAGATCAATTACAAGTTTGGTCTGAAAGAGTTGGAGTAGACCTAGTAAAACAAGAGATGGGAAGTGACCCTGCTTCAGTTTCCTTTGATACCTTAGAATCAGCCATAAATAAAAACATCGATATTGTTTTAATTGATACAGCAGGAAGGTTACATAACAAAACAAATCTTATGAACGAGCTTGGTAAAATCAAAAGGGTTTTAAAGAAAAAAAATGTCAATGCTCCACATGAAGTTTTATTAGTCATTGATGGGTCCACTGGACAAAACGCCTTTGAACAAGCTAAACAGTTTACTAATGTTACCGAAATCACTTCCCTGGCTGTCACAAAATTAGATGGTACTGCTAAAGGTGGAGTAGTTTTGGGTATTTCAGATCAATTTAAAATTCCTATCAAGTTTATTGGAGTTGGCGAAGGAATTGATGATTTACAAATATTCAACAAAAAAGAATTTGTAGATTCTTTTTTTAAAAAATCATAAACTAAAATTATTGAGAGCAAAATATTCAAAAAAAAATACAATTAATGTAGTCACACTAGGCTGTTCGAAAAACATTTATGACTCTGAAGTTCTGATGGGGCAGTTGAGAGCAAACAATAAAAATGTTGTTCATGAAAAAGAAGGTAACATAGTTGTTGTTAATACGTGTGGATTCATTGATAATGCTAAAGAGGAATCAATTAATACTATACTTGAATATTCAAACAAAAAGGATAAAGGTGAAATTGATAAATTATTTGTTACAGGATGTCTGAGTGAAAGGTATATGCCAGACTTAAAAAAAGAAATCCCTAATGTGGATCAATATTTTGGAACAACTGATTTGCCAAAACTATTAAAGGCTCTAAAAGCTGATTACAAACACGAACTTGTTGGCGAAAGACTAACAACAACTCCAAAAAACTATGCTTACCTAAAAATATCTGAAGGATGTGATCGTCCTTGTTCATTTTGTGCAATTCCTTTAATGAGAGGAAAGCATAAATCAAAACCTATTCAAGAACTAGTAAAAGAAGCTAGTACTTTGGCAAAAGATGGAGTTAAAGAACTTATTTTAATTGCACAAGACTTAACATACTATGGGTTGGATTTGTATAAAAAAAGAGAATTATCATCACTCCTAAGAGAACTAGTTAAAGTAGAGGGTATTGAATGGATCAGATTACATTACGCATTTCCAAATGGCTTTCCACTTGATGTTTTGGATGTTATTAAAAATGAAAAAAAAGTTTGTAATTATATTGATATTCCACTTCAACACATTTCATCAAAAATCTTGAAATCGATGAGAAGAGGATCTAAAAAAGAAAACATAATTGAGTTAATAAAAAAAATAAGAGAAGTAAACCCTGAAATCGCAATTAGAACGACATTAATTGTAGGTTATCCAGGTGAAAATGAGAATGATTTTGAGGAACTCAAACAATGGATAATTCAAACTAAATTTGATAGACTTGGATGCTTCACATATAGTCATGAAGAAAATACTCATGCTTACAATTTAATTGATGATGTACCAGAGTCAGTTAAGAAAAAAAGGATGAATGAGATTATGAAAATTCAATCAAAAATTTCATATGAACTTAATCAAAACAAGATAAATAAGACTTACATGTGCATCATCGATAGAAAAGAAGGAAATAACTATGTGGGTAGAACTGAGTTCGATTCACCTGATGTTGATAATGAGGTTTTAGTTGATGCAAGGAAACATTATTTAAAAATTGGAGATTTTGTAAATTTAAAGATAGTTGATAGTACAGAATTTGACTTATATGCTGTTCCAGTAATTGAAAATAATATTTAAAATAAATTGACTTACATTAATAGTAATATATCTAATCATTTACCCAAAATAACTCTTGATTATATAAATGCAGAAAAGAGTATAAAGTCTTTTTATTATAAAAAAAATGACATTGAAAACTATCTAGATCAAATAAAAGAGAAAAACAAACTTTATAATCATAGTTTTAGAGAGGTTTTGAAGAAAGAGCTTCTTAATCAGTATCGTAATTTATCAAATAATAAAAAACAATTAGATCAAATAAATAGGTTGTCAGACAAGAATACTTTTACAGTTACAACTGGTCATCAATTAAATTTATTCTCTGGTCCTTTATATTTTTTTTATAAAATAATAGATACAATTAAAATATGTAATCAACTAAAAATTAAATATCCTAAGTATAATTTTATTCCAATCTATTGGATGGCATCAGAGGATCATGATTTTAAAGAAATAAATTTTTTTAATTCAAATAACAATAAATTTGAGTGGAGAACTAATTCTAGTGGACCTGTTGGAAGACTTAGCACTAAAGGACTTGAATTGGTATTTGAAAAAATGAAATTGATTTTTAAAAATTCCAATGAAAAGAAAATTTTATCATTTTTTCAATCATCATATTTAAAAAATAAAAATTTTTCAGATGCTTCATTATCACTTATTCATAATTTATTTTCTAATTATGGACTTGTTATTATACAACCTGATAATAGAAATTTAAAAAGTTTATTTAAAGAAATTATTAAGGATGAGGTTTTAAATAAAAACTCTTTTAATTTAATTTCAAAGACTAATACAAAGATTAAAAATTCTTTAAATTATAAGTTTGATCCACAGGTTCATTCAAGAAATATAAACATGTTTTATATTCTCGATGGAGTAAGAGAACGTATTGAATATAAGAATAAAGTTTATAATGTTTTAAATACCGAAATTTCATTTTCTGAAAGTGAAATAATTAATGAAATAAATAACCATACAGAAAGATTTTCACCAAATGCTTTATTAAGACCAGTTTATCAAGAATATTTATTGCCAAATTTGTCCTATGTTGGTGGAGGAAGTGAAATTGCTTATTGGCTTCAACTTAAGGATTACTTTGATTATTTGAATATTCCTTTTCCTATTTTAACCCTTAGATCCTCAGTACTTTTAATTTCTTCAAAACAGTATAATAAATGTAAAAAGTTAAATCTTTCTATTGATGACCTATTTAAAGATTTAAATGAGTTAAAATTAGAGTATTTAAAATCAAATTCTAATATTTTGACTGATCTTAGTCCCCAAAAAAACAGTTTGAAAAAGAATTTTAAAGATTTATATAAACTTGCTAAGCATACTGATAAATCGTTTTTAGGAGCAGTTAAAGCTCAAGAAATAAAACAATTAAAGGGGCTTAGTAATTTAGAAAAGCGTTTAATAAGAGCAGAAAAAAGAAAATATAAAGATTCTATTAACAGAATAGAGATTTTAAAAAATGAATTATTTCCAAACAATTCATTTCAAGAAAGACACATTAATTTTTCTCAATTTTTTTCAATAGAGGAAGATAATTTTTTAAAAATATTATTCAAAAATATTGATCCTTTTAAACAAGGTTTTAAGGTTATAAAATATTAGCTAATTTATTTTGATTTTGTCTGTCATTTAGTAGTATTTTTGAATATGGAAGAAAAAGTGTTAATAATTGATTTTGGTTCACAATACACTCAGTTAATTGCTAGAAGAGTAAGAGAATTATTTGTTTATTGTGAAATCCATCCATATAATAATCTAAAGATAGATTTAAGTTCATTTAAAGCAGTTATATTATCTGGTTCTCCATTCTCTGTTAGGTCTGAAGATGCGCTTCACATTGATTTAAGTGAGATTAAAAGTAAGATACCTTTATTGGGAGTTTGTTACGGAGCTCAGTACATTGCTCATTTTTTTGGCGGAAAAGTTATTCCATCAAATAAAAGAGAATATGGAAGAGCTAAACTAATTAATATTGATTTTAAATCTTTATTGTTTAAAGGAGTTAATAAAGGTTCTCAAGTTTGGATGAGTCACAGTGATACAATTGAAATACTTCCTACAAATTCAAAGTGCGTTGCAAGCACCGAGGATGTTAAAAATGCATCTTTCTCAATTGAAAGTGAAAATCTATACGGAATTCAATTTCATCCTGAGGTATATCACTCAGTAGATGGTAAAAAAATATTAGAAAATTTTTTAATTAAAATTGCTAAAGTAAAACCAAATTGGACACCAGATTTATTTTCAGAAAAAACAATCTTAGAATTAAAGTCAAAAATTGGGAATGATAAGGTGATTTTAGGATTGTCTGGAGGAGTTGATTCAACTGTTGCAGCTGTGTTAATTCATAAAGCAATTAAGGACAATTTACAATGTGTTTTTGTAAATAATGGCCTTTTAAGAAAAAATGAATTTGATAATGTTTTAGACCAATACAAAGGTATGGGTTTAAACGTAAAAGGAGTTGATGCTTCTGATTTTTTCATCTCTAAATTGAAGGGAGTTGATGATCCTGAGCTCAAAAGAAAAATTATTGGAAAAGCATTTGTAGATGTTTTTGATAAAGAGTCAAAATTAATTCAAGGTGCAAAATGGTTGGCTCAAGGCACAATATATCCTGATGTAATAGAATCAATTTCTGTAAAAGGTCCATCAGCTACAATAAAATCTCATCATAATGTGGGTGGATTACCAGATTTCATGAAACTTTCTGTAGTTGAGCCACTCAAAATGCTTTTTAAAGATGAGGTAAGGAGAGTTGGAAGAAGTTTAGGTATAGATTCAAAACTATTAAAAAGACATCCATTTCCTGGTCCAGGTTTGGCGATTAGAATTTTGGGAGATATAACTCACGAAAAAGTTAAAATTTTACAGGATGTGGATCATATATTTATTTCAGGATTAATTGATCATAATCTCTATGATAAAGTGTGGCAAGCTGGCGCTATCCTTCTTCCTGTTAAGAGTGTGGGTGTTATGGGTGATGAAAGGACATATGAACAATGTGTAGCCCTAAGGGCTGTTGAGTCAACTGATGGAATGACTGCTGACTGGGTAAATCTTCCTTATGAATTTTTACAAGAAGTATCAAATAAAATAATTAATAACGTAAAAGGTGTTAATAGAGTTGTGTATGATATAAGTTCTAAACCACCAGCCACTATTGAATGGGAATAATGAGGTCTAAAAGGTTTTTACTGCTATTTATTTTAATTCCAATTTTTGGATTGTCTCAAAATCCTGATGTCGAAATTGAATCCGATATTAATATTAAATTTATTGAGCATAATGTAAAAAGAAAGCAAACTTTATTTACCATTTCTAATTTATACAACGTACCAATTGATCTTATAAAAAAATACAATCCACAAATAAAAGGGGACAAGATTTCAAAAAGAATGGTACTTAAAATTCCCTTTATTACTAGATCAGATACCGAGAAAGTAATTAAAGAAACTTTAGCGAAGCAAGTTTCTAAATCAAAAAATAAAAAACTTAACCTGTTTGATAGCGTACCAAATAAAAAAAATATTTCTTTAGCTTTTATAGCTCCTTTTAATTTGGATAAGATTGATGTTGACTCTATTGAGAATGCTAAAAAATATTTAGAAAAATTAAATTTATCTACACTTTCTTTAGATTTTTACAGCGGAACTTTATCAGCACTTGAAACTGCAAAAAAATTAGGAATAAAAATAAAGCTAGATACCTATGATAATAAAAATAGTTTTGAAGAAATCGACAGAATTTCAAATATTAAAAAAATAAAAAATTATGATTTTATTATTGGTCCATTCATTCCAAGAAATATTAACAAACTTTCTTCAAATCTTCAAGGATTGGATGTTCCGATAATATCTCCCCTAACTTCAAATGAAATAGAATTAAATGAAAATGTATTTCAATCTATACCAAGTAAGAGATTACAAAAAGAATTAATGTTTTCATATGTTGATAGTTTAATAGTAAAAGATCCTGATCCTTGTGTTATGATTATTTACGATTCATCCTCAGAAAAACAAAAAGTAAAGCTCCTAGAACGTTTTCCTTATGCTGAATTGATTGACACTGATTTATCAGAGGGTCTAGTGGATCCTGAAATAACTGATTCTCTTCTTGTTACTAAAAAAAATAATTTAGTTTTTTTAGAATCTCAAAACCTAAATGTTATTACTAGTGTAAGTTCGATGTTGAATTCACAAATCTCAAACGAAAGAAATATTAAAATGTTGACCTCTTACAGATCTGAAATTTATGAAAATGAAAATATTTCATTACAACACTTAGGAAATTTAAAATTTACATATCCAACATATTTTCTTCCGAAATTTGGTGAGGAATTAAGTGAATTAAATAATGAGTTTTTGGCTAATTTTGGAAAACTTCCAAATAAAACAGCCATAAGAGCGTACGAAATTACTTTAGATTTAATTTTAAGAACATCATATCGAAGAAAATTAATAAAGTCAATTGATTTACCTGAAACTAAGTATTATCAAAACAGGTTTAAATATCAAACTTTTGAAAATGGTTTTATAAATAATTCTGTATTGCTCATTCAACATGATGACCTTGATGTCTTTGAAATAGATTTGAAATAATAACTTTCTTCTCAATTGAAATACTTAGATAGTCACATTCTTTTTGTATTTTTGATCGCTTAAAATGAGGTATGTCTAAAACAAAGTATATTTTTGTGACTGGTGGTGTTAGTTCATCTTTAGGTAAAGGAATTATCTCTGCTTCTTTGGCAAAACTTCTGCAATCTAGAGGTTTGAACGTAACAATTCAGAAATTAGATCCCTATATAAATATTGATCCGGGAACATTAAATCCTTACGAACATGGTGAATGTTATGTAACATCTGATGGGGCAGAAACTGACCTAGACTTAGGTCATTATGAAAGATTCTTGAATGTTGAGACATCTCAAGCTAATAATGTAACAACTGGCAGAATATATCAGACTGTCATAGATAAAGAGAGAAAAGGAGATTTTTTAGGTAAAACTGTTCAGGTGATTCCTCATATTACTGACGAGATAAAAAGAAGAATCAAATTACTGGGAGAAACAAATGATTTTGATATAATCATTACTGAAATTGGAGGAACAGTTGGAGATATAGAATCTTTACCTTACATAGAATCTGTTCGGCAATTAAGATGGGAGCTTGGAAAAGTTAACAGTTTGGTTATTCATTTAACTCTGGTTCCATACTTATCTGCAGCTAAAGAATTAAAAACTAAACCAACCCAACATTCTGTCAAAACTTTAATGGAAAGTGGAATTAATGCTGACATTTTAGTTTGTAGAACTGAACACGAAATTTCTGATGACATTAAGAACAAATTAGCATTATTTTGTAATGTAGACGTTGATTCTGTAATACAATCTAAAGATGCTTCCACTATATACGATGTCCCATTGATGATGGAAAAAGAGAAGTTAGATCAAGTTGTTTTAAAGAAACTTCAAATTTCTAATTACAACCCTACTGATATGGATAGTTGGACTGAGTTTGTTAATAAGTTAAAATATCCAAAAAGTAAAGTAAATATAGGTCTTGTTGGTAAATATGTAGAACTTCAAGACTCTTATAAATCAATTCTGGAATCGATAGTCCATGCAGGCTCAGTTAATGAGACCGAGGTTGTTGTTCATTCTATTCATTCGGAACATATTGATGAGAAAGTTGATGAATTAATTTTAAAATTAGATGGTTTAATAGTAGCACCTGGATTTGGTTCTCGTGGAATTGAAGGTAAAATAAATTCAATTCGAATAGCAAGAGAAAATAATATTCCTTTTTTTGGAATTTGCCTTGGAATGCAGATGGCTGTTATTGAGTTTTCAAGAAACGTTTTGAATCTTAAAAATTCAAATTCTACTGAAATGGATGAGAATACATTATATCCTGTAATTAGTTTAATGGAGGATCAAAAAAATATAACAAACATGGGTGGATCAATGAGACTTGGTTCCTGGGATTGTGATATAAAGAAAAATTCTAAAGCAAATTCTATATATAATGCAAAATTGATAAAAGAAAGACATAGGCACAGATGGGAATTAAACAATACTTATTTAGAGGAATTGGAGAAAGCAGGTTTAAAAGCAAGTGGAATCAACTCAAGCACTGGACTTGTTGAAATTGTAGAATTGCCAGAAAATGATTGGTTTATTGGAGTTCAATTTCATCCAGAATATAAAAGTACTGTTGAGAATCCTCATCCATTGTTTGTTTCATTTATTTCAGCATGTTTAAATTACAATAAATCAAAAAAATAATATGGAGGAAAACAAAATTGATGTATATCAAATAATAGGTTTTTTATTATTAATAGCTGCTATTTTTTGGTGGTTTAACGTAACTATTCCAGATCTAGAAAAATCTGCTAATGCCGAAAATCAAACTAATGTCCGAGAAAATCAATCGGAAATTATGATTGAAAAAGATATCTTGGATCTATCTGACATTTCTAGTGCATCTAATAATGAGGTTTCTAATACTATTGGTTTAATGGATAATCAAGAAATTAGTGTAGAGAATAAAGACGTTGTTTTTAAATTCAATTCAAAAGGTGGTGGCTTAACTCAAGTTCAGCTTAAAGGCTATTCTAACTACAAGGAGGAACCTTTGTTCATTGTTAATGATAATCAAAAAATTAATTTAAATTTTCAAACTAAAAATGGGTATGAGATAAATACCTCTGATTATAATTTCGAAATCGAACAGTTTGAAAGAGGGAATGTAAAAATTGTAATTATGAAATTACTAATTTCTGAATTCCAGTCGATTGCTTTTGAATACAAAATACCTGAAAACGGTTACATGATTGATTTTAATATTATTTCAAAAGGACTCTCCTCGTTTATAAATTATGATAAAAAAATTAATTTTAATTGGACTTTAAATGCTTTTAGACAAGCTAAAAGTGTTGATTATGAAAATAGATATAGTCAACTCTTATTTCAATATGATGGTGATGATACCGATTATCTTAGTTCTTATTCAGATTCTGATGATTCTGAAGATTCTGTAAATTGGATTTCTTATGGTCAACATTTTTTTAATTCAATTTTGGTATTTGATTCACCTATTGACAATGTTGAGTTTACTTCAACAAAACTTTTTGAAGATCAAGGCAAAGATGTTGCATTTACAAAAAAATATTCATCAGTTATTCCTTTAGCTTTGAAAAATTCTGAGATTAATAGTAATATGAAATGGTATATTGGTCCAAACGATTATGATATTTTAAAAAATTATGATAATAAGATTTATGATTCAATTTATTTTGGATGGGGTATTTTTGGATGGATCAACAGGTTTATCTATTTTCCTTTCTTTGGATTTTTAGTTAAATATTTTTCAGCTGGTATAGCGGTAATTTTGATGACAATTGTAACTAGAATAGTTATGTCTCCAGTTACTTATAAGACCTATGTTTCTCAAGCTAGAATGAAAGTAATTAAGCCTGAAATTACTGAGTTGAATGAAAAATATAAGAATGATGCTGTTAAAAGACAACAAGAGACTATGAAGTTATATAATAAAGCAGGTGCAAATCCATTATTAGGCTGTGTACCTGCGCTGTTACAGCTCCCTGTTTTTTATGCTTTGTTTTGTTTTTTTCCTATTGCTTTTCAGTTAAGAGGAAAATCTTTTTTATGGGCTGAAGATCTTTCATCATATGACACAATTGCTGAGCTTCCTTTTAGTATACCTTTTTATGGGGATCATATTAGTCTGTTGCCAATTTTAGCTTCTATTGCGATTTTTTTCTACACTAAGATGTCATCAGGGGCGCAAATGCAACCTACTCAGCCAGGAGTGCCAAATATGAAGTTTATAATGTACTTGATGCCTGTAATGATGCTTTTCTTTTTTAATAATTATGCAAGTGCATTTAGTTTATATTATTTCATTTCTAATATTTTGACAATTCTCATTATGATTTCTATTAAATATTTTATAATTGATGAGGACAAAATTAGGCTTCAGGTTCAGGAAAATAAAAATCGACCAAAAAAACAGAACAGATTTCAAAGAAAAATGCAAGAGATGATGGATGAAGCTGAAAGACAAAGAAAGCTACAAGGTAAAAGATAATTTCATTTTAATGTCTAATAAAAACACAAGAGTTGTTGTTGCTCTTTCAGGAGGAGTTGATTCTAGTGTAGCAGCCTATCTGTTGGTTAAGCAAGGATATGACGTGATTGGTATTTTTATGAAAAACTGGCATGATGAGTCTGTGACTATTTCAAACGAATGTCCTTGGGTTGAGGACAGTTATGACGCTATGATGGTCGCAGAAAAGTTATCAATCCCCTTCCAAACAGTTGATCTAAGTAAAGAGTATCAAGAAAGAATAATTGACTATATGTTTAGTGAGTATAGAAACGGAAATACTCCAAATCCTGATATTTTGTGTAATCGAGAAATCAAGTTTGATGTTTTTTTAAAAATAGCTGAATCTTTGGAAGCTGATTATGTAGCAACTGGACATTATTGTAGAGTTACTAAACAAAAATTTAACAACGAAACTATATTTAGCCTAAAATCTGGCAAAGATTCTAATAAAGATCAATCTTATTTTTTGTGTCAGTTAAATCAAATACAGTTGTCAAAGGTAATGTTTCCAATCGGAGATCTAAATAAAACAGAGGTAAGAGAAATAGCAAGGAAACAAAACTTAATAACAGCAGAAAAAAAAGACTCACAAGGATTGTGTTTTGTCGGAAAGGTTAAATTACCAGATTTTTTACAACAAAAATTGAAAGTAAAAAAAGGAAAAGTTGTTTTGATTTCTAAAACCGATAAAATTTATAAAAACTTAAATGATTACAACGATTTATCATTTGACAATCTTAATTTTTTGTCTGATCCTTATAATTACTCAAATGTAAATGGTTCTGTTGTTGGAGAACATCAAGGTGCTCATTTTTACACTACAGGACAAAGGAAAGGTCTTGCGATTGGTGGAACTAAAGAACCATTATTTGTAATAGGTACTGACGTGATTAATAATATTGTATATGTCGGAGAGGGGAAAAGTCATCCAGGTCTTTACAGGAAAGTCTTAAGAGTATCAAATTCAAACTTTCACCAAATAAGAGAAGATTATAATTATAAAAATGATTCATTTTTCGATACAAGAATAAGATATCGTCAGCCTTTTCAAAAATCAAAAATTATTTTTGCTGAAAATAATGTTTATTTTGTTTTTGAAAATCCTCAGTCTGCTATTACTAAGGGTCAGTTTGTAGCTTGGTACAAAAATGAAGAACTATTGGGTTCTGGAGTTATTGATTAGATTAAATATCAATTTCAACTTGATTTTTTAAAATATCATCTATGGTTTCTCGTTTTCTTATTTCTATGGCTTTATTGTTTAAAAATAAAATTTCAGAGGGTTTGTACCTAGAATTATAATTGCTAGCCATTGTGAAACAATATGCGCCTGCATTTTTGAAGCATAATACATCGTTTTCACTTATTTTAGAAATTCTTTTATTATTTGCAAATGTGTCAGTTTCACATATATACCCAACAACTGAGTAAAATCTTTCATTATCATTTGGATTTGAAATATTAATTATATCATGATTTGATCCGTACATCATTGGTCTTACAAAATGATTAAATCCTGAGTCAACTTGAGCAAATACTGTTGATGTTGTTTGTTTTATAGAATTTACAGAACACAAAAAATTTCCAGCTTCGCTGACTAGAAATTTTCCAGGTTCAAAAGCTAGGGTTAATTCTTTTCCATAATCTTTGCAGAAATTATTAAATCTTTTAGACAACTTACTTCCTAATTCTTCAATATTAGTTTCGTTGTCCCCTGGATAATATGGAACTTTGAATCCACTACCAAAATCAATAAAATCCAAGTTTTCAAATTTCGACGCGGCTTCAAAAAGAATCTCAGCTGCATGAATAAAAACTTCAATATCAAGTATGTCGCTTCCAGTGTGCATATGGATTCCGTTTACTTTGATATTTGTGTTTTTTACTATTCTTAAAAGCAGTGGAATTTGATGTATGCTTATTCCAAATTTTGAGTCGATATGACCAACGGAGATTTTGTTATTGCCTCCTGCCATAACATGAGGGTTAATTCGAATACAAATTGGGATATTTGGATTTAAGCTCCCAAATTGCTCTAGAACATTCAAATTGTCAATGTTTATATTTACACCCATCTCAGATACTTTTTGAATTTCATCAATTGAAACTCCGTTGGGAGTATATATTATTTTTTCTGGACTGAAACCTGCTTTTATTCCTAAAAGAACTTCTTGGACCGATACTGTATCAATGCCAGCTCCTAAATTTTTTATAAATTTTAATATTGATATGTTGGAAAGAGCTTTAACGGCATAGTTGATTCTTAAATTGTTTACGCTTTTAAAAGAATTTGTTAGTCTCTTATATTGAAATTCAATTTTGGAGGCGTCATAAACATATGTTGGAGTACCAAATTCTTTGGCGATTTTTAATAAATTTTCATTTTTCATTTTGCAAATCTATGTCAAGATTTATTTTTTGAATAAAAAAAATATTAATATTATAAAAATAAAACAAAATGTTATATATATAACTTTATTAAATCATTGTTAATCTATTTTATAAGTGATATTCACTTATATTTGTTTCAAATTTTAAGTATGAATCTTCACGAATATCAGGGGAAAAATATTCTCAATCAACACGGGGTTAGAATACAAAGAGGCGTAGTTCTTGACAATATTGATCAAATTGAAAAATTGTCAAAAGAACTCATTGATGAAACTGGCACAAATTGGTTTGTTGTTAAAGCTCAAATTCATGCTGGTGGTCGAGGTAAAGGTGGAGGAGTTAAGCTTGCAAAAAACATGGCTGAACTCAAAGAAGTAGCCTCTAGTATTTTAGGTATGAATTTAGTAACCCCGCAGACTTCAAAAGAAGGTAAGCTAGTTAGTAAGGTTTTAGTTTGCGAAGATGTTTATTATCCAGGAGAATTTGAAACAGAAGAATTTTATGTTTCTATTTTGCTAAACAGAAATACTGGAAATAATATGATTATGTATTCAACTGAGGGAGGAATGGATATTGAAACTGTTGCTGAAAATACACCAGATTTAATTTTTTATGAGGATATTGATCCAAGTTTAGGGATACAACCTTTCCAAGCTAGAAAAGTGGCTTTTAATTTAGGTCTCGGCGGTGAAGCCTTTAAAGAAATGGTTAAGTTCATAACTCTTTTGTATAAATCCTATGTTTCATCTGACTCATCATTATTTGAAATTAATCCTGTTTTAAAAACATCTGACAATAAAATTATGGCTGTTGATGCCAAAGTTACTTTAGATGACAATTCATTATTCAGACATAAAGAATATCTGAGTTGGAGAGATTTGAAAGAAGAAAACCCTGTTGAAACTGAGGCAAGAGAAGTGGGATTAAACTATGTGGATTTAGACGGAAATGTTGGTTGTATGGTTAATGGTGCTGGTTTAGCAATGGCTACTATGGACTTAATTAAACAATCTGGAGGAGAGCCTGCAAACTTCTTAGACGTTGGTGGAACTGCTGACGCTAAAAGAGTTGAGATTGCATTCAGATTAATTTTAAGAGACCCAAACGTTAAAGCTATTTTAGTTAACATTTTTGGAGGAATAGTTAGGTGTGATCGTGTTGCTCAAGGTATTGTCGATGCCTACAATAATTTAAAAGATATTGATGTACCTATTATAGTTAGATTACAAGGAACAAACTCAGAACTCGCCAAAGAAATAATAGATAATTGTGATTTTAAAGTTTATAGCGCCGTGGAATTTCAAGAAGCTGCTGATAAAATTCAAGAGGTACTTTCTTAATTAACGACAAAATGTCACTATTTTTCTATATTTTAATGACATAATGACACTAATTTTAAGTTGGCATTTCATTTGACTATTATGAAATGTAAAATATGTTTAACTTAAAATAATACATTATGAATTTAATTAGAAAACAACAAAATTTTTTACCATTTGTCTTTGATAACTTTTTTAGAGATACTTGGGACATTATGCCGGCAATTAATAATAATCATCCTGCAACCAATATAAAAGAAAGTGATAAAGATTTTATTATTGAATTTGCTATTCCTGGAAAGTCAAACGATGATTTTGAAGTTGAATTAGATAAAAACTTATTAACTATAAAATCTAATGGAAGTGTTTCAGAAAATGATTATAACTATATGCAACAACAATTTAACTTTTCAACTTTTAGTAAATCATATGAACTTCCTGATTCAGTTGACTTAAATAAAATTGATTCTCATTATCGAAACGGGATGCTTACAATATTTCTTCCAAAAAGAAAAGAGTTTCATGCTCAACCAAAAAGATTAATTTCGGTAAAAAAATAATTAATAAAAAAAGAGGGTAAATTTAAATTATCCTCTTTTTTTATTTTTTTAATTCTTTTATAATATCTCTTAATCTTGCTGCTTCTATAAAGTCAAGAGATTTAGCAGCAGCTTCCATTTTTTTTCTATATATATTAATTGATTTAACTTTTTCTTCATTTGACAGTTTTTTTAAATCAATTTGTTCATTTTTAATATTTTTTGATTCAGTATTTTTATTTTCAAAATCTTCTTTATCAAAAACTTCTTTTATTTTAGTTTTTAGTGGAGTTGGAATAATATTGTTTTTTAAATTAAATTCTTTTTGTTTTTTACGCCTATAATTTGTCTCATCAATAGTTTTTTTCATGCTTTTAGTCAATTTATCAGCATAAAAAATTGCTTTTCCATTTACATTTCTAGCTGCCCTTCCTATTGTTTGTGTCAAAGACCGGTGACTTCTTAAAAACCCTTCTTTATCCGCATCAATTATAGCCACAAGTGAAACTTCTGGAAGATCTAGCCCTTCTCTTAATAAATTAACTCCTACTAAAACATCAAAAAGTCCCTTCCTCAATCCTTGCATAATTTCAACTCTTTCAATTGTGTCGATATCACTGTGTATATACCTTGTCCTAATATCTATCTTACTTAAAAATTTTGTTAATTCTTCAGCCATTCTTTTGGTTAATGTAGTAACTAAAATTCTTTCATCTTTTTCAACTCTTAGCTGAATTTCATTTATCAAGTCATCTATTTGGTTTTTACTTTGTCTAATTTCAATAATTGGATCTAACAAACCTGTTGGTCTTATAATTTGTTCAGTAAAAATTCCTTCGGTTTTTTCTAATTCATAATCAGAAGGAGTTGCACTAACATATATAACTTGATTTTGAATTGACTCGAACTCATCATACTTTAACGGTCTATTATCCATTGCCGCAGGAAGTCTAAAACCGTATTCAACTAAATTTTCTTTTCTGCTTCTATCACCTCCATACATTGCATGAACTTGTGAAAGTGTTACATGGCTTTCATCCACAATCATTAAATAATCTTCTGGAAAATAATCAAGTAAACAAAATGGTCTTGTTCCAGCTGATCTTCCGTCAATATATCTAGAATAATTTTCAATTCCGGAACAATAACCTAATTCTTGAATCATTTCTAAATCGAAATTTGTTCTTTCTTCCAATCTTTTTGCTTCCAAGAATTTACCAATTTCTTTGAAGTAATCAATTTGATTTTTCAAGTCAAAACGAATTTCATCAATCGCATTTTGTAATACGTCAGGAGAGGTTGCAAACATATTTGCTGGATATATATTTAATTTTTCAACGGATTCAGTTATTTGTTTAGAGATGGGGTCAAAAATTTCAATCATTTCAATTTCGTCTCCAAAAAAATGAATTTTAAATGCATGATCTGCATAACTTGGAAAAATATCAACAATGTCTCCAGAAACTTTAAAAGTACCACTTATAAGTTGACTTGTAGTTCTTGAATATAGACTTTGAACCAAATTGTGAAGAAATTTAGTTCTTGAAATAATTTGATTTTTTTCAATTAGGATTATGTTTTTTTTAAACTCAACTGGATTACCAATTCCATATAAACAAGAAACAGAAGCAACAACAATAACATCTCTTTTTCCTGAAAGTAAAGATGAAGTTGTGCTTAATCTTAATTTTTCTATATTATCATTTATTGACAAATCTTTTTCAATATAAGTACCCGTAACAGGAAGGTATGCTTCAGGTTGGTAGTAATCATAATATGAAACAAAATATTCAACTGAATTGGAAGGAAAATATTCTTTGAATTCTGAATATAGCTGAGCTGCTAATGTTTTGTTATGAGCTAAAACTAGAGTAGGTTTGTTTACCTTTTCAATTACATTAGCAATGGTAAAAGTTTTTCCTGAACCTGTTACGCCTTTCAGGGTTTGAAATTTGGAATTACTCATTAAACCGTCAACTAATTGACTAATTGCTTCAGGCTGATCACCAGTTGGGCTATATTCAGATCTTAATTTAAACAAAATTATAAAATCTCAAATTTACAACAATTACCATCTAACTAGATAATTCTTATTTTTATAATTTAAATTAGCATATGACTGAAAAGTTAATGTCCAAAAAAAAACCATTTTTTCCTATAACCAAGGAACTTAATGATTATTTGACATTTTATAAAAGAAATCTTGAAATACCGATTTTTTATGAAGATTTAAAAAGATTTTCTGGTTCTGTCGTAGTTTATAATAAAAATGACAAAGATACATTATGGGTAAGAGTTTTCTATTCAGAACACGAAAGAAATGACATTGACTTATCTCTAAAGAAGGTATACAACTTATTACATTCAGATGGAAATGAATCTAATATTGATTTTTTAAACATTGATGCAATTGACTACTGTACTTTTGGAAATTCTAAACCATTCAGAATAAAAATTAGAAATAAATTAAATGATAATTTTACTTATTTCTACGTAAAAAAAGCTGATTCATCAAGAGTATATGGTTTAGAGCTTGAAAATTTATTGTCGCCATACAACTTAAATTTTTTAATAAATAAAGACACTTTGATTGAAGAACATGTGGTCGGTATTCCAGGTGATGAATTTTTTGAAGACCACCTTAAAAATTGCAATAGTTCGGAAAAATCTCAAATAGCTAAAGAATTTGTAAAATTTAACGAAAGATGTATGATAAGATTGTTAGGAGATATGAGATCTTACAATTACGTTATAATTCCAACCCACGATTTTGATCAAGTTGTTTATAAAATAAGAGCTATTGATTTTGATCAACAGTGTTTTGAAGGAAATTTAAAAGTATACAGGCCACAATTTTTTACAGAAAATAAACCTGTTATGAGATTAATAAAGGAAAAGCTCGATCCAAAATCTGTGGACCAGTACAAAATTGAAGAAAGATCAATTATTGCAAAGCGTATTTTAAGCTCTGAAGCTCGAACTAAAAAAATTTTAAAATGTATGATTTCTGATAACATTTCATCAAAAGAAAATATAAAAATATTATCAAAACAAATTTACAGTTTAACAAGGGATAGTAACTTTAAAAACGTAATTAAAATGGGAGAAATTTTAAAAGCTTCTTTTAATTATGTTTTAAGAAATTATGAAAATCATGAAATGTTGAGCGTAAATTAATAGTAGTTATTTAAATCTTCATCTTCACAATAATCTATATTATCACTTTCTACTTTATCTTCCTCAAATCTCTTTTCAGGTGCATTTTTAGGAATCATTCCAATAGAAAAAATTGTTTGAGGATAAATAGAATTTTTGTTATCATCACAAGTTTCAACAACTTCAATAAAAAACGTCCAAAGTTTTAGAAAGTCATAAACATAAATGAAATTTAATTGAGTATCGCTTATAATTGAGTCAAGATTAGTATTCTTCATTATTTTTTCATCTGTAAAAGATTCTAAAGTTATTTCTTCACCTTGACTCCAATTTATATCACTCAAATAAAACGATGCCATTTCATTTCCAATAAAATTAAATGAGTTTATAATTGCAAAATGTAAATCCTCGAAACTAGAATCAGATTTTATTTCAATATCTCTAATTACATCTTCTTCGCTATCCAAAATAATTCTTAATCTATATATCATTTCTGAAATTTGTATTTAAAAAATAAAAACCAGTAAAACTGAATTCCAAATAATATAGTTGCTAGAAATAAGTGTGATGGTTGACTAAAAATTGGAAAATCACCATAATACATTATTATTCCTAACAATATTTCTAAAAAAATTATAGACATTACCCATAAAATAGGTTTTAGCGAATATTTTCTTTTAAAAGTTAAATACAAAAGATAAGCATTTAAGCTAAATACAGTAAGTGAAAATGTTCGATGAAAATAAAAGTTTAAATCAGGTTTATTTAACCATAATTCTTTGTTTTGAGTTAGAACATATTGAGTATCAACAAATTCTCTAACTTGTGTGCCTGAAATAATTTGAATTAAAGTTAAAATCAGTGAAAGTGATATTAAAATCTTTAACTTATTATCTAAATATGTTTTTTTTGCACTATTGGAAATAAAAATTAAGTAGATTATTAAACCAACTATAACCAACGCCATAAGCATGTGAACTGTAATTTTGTATGGTGCCAGGTTTGAATCAACCACTAATTTTCCTAGCCAAGCTTGAAATCCCATACCTAATACAATTAGTATAGATATTAAACTGTAGTTTTTATTTTTTTTCCAAAATTTAAGAGATAATAATAACATTAAAACTGTAAATAAACCAGCAATAGCACCAATTAGTCTATTCAAAAATTCTATCCAGGTTTTAGTAGCATTAAAATCTGAATAGTCGTGTTTAGTATATGGATACCAGTTAGATGAATCAAACTTTTCTCCTGAAACAAAATCCTTGTTTGCAACTATTAATCCATTATCTTTTCTTAAAATAGTACCCTCGGAGTAATTATAATTGGGTGTCCATTTAACTTGATCTTCACTTGTTGGAGGAATATATAACCCAAAACATTTTGGCCAATCTGGGCAACCCATTCCACTTCCAGTCATTCTAACAAGTGATCCAGCTAAAATCACAAGATATACTAAAACAAGACTTATTTTTGATATTATAATAAACCTATTCAACTGAGCTTTTATTTAATCCAAGTACTTTACCTTTTTCAATCATCAATAACTTTGCCGATTCGTAATTATTTTTAATTTTTCCATCAAGAATT